>CAYOOS010000081.1:0-12631 GCA_964405585.1 uncultured Acidobacteriaceae bacterium
ACCTCTACTACTTCCTGGCGATCCTCCAGATTGCTGCCGGCCTTTATCTGCTCTATCAGAGCTTTCAATGGCTCGTCTATGTCCGCCGCCGCCTGAAGACGGATCCTGGATTTTTCGCTCCTCGCACCGCGGTCATCTGCCCGTGCCGCGGCATGGAGCCCGGCCTCGAACCCAATCTCGTTTCCTTGTGCGAATTCAATCACCAGAACTACGAAGTCTTCTTTGTGCTCGCCTCGGAATCCGATCCGGCCTACAGCATCGTGAAACGCGTGGCAGGTTCTTCCCGCGTCAAAGCCACCGTTGTCATTGCCGGCAAACCACAAAATTGCAGCGAAAAGGTGAACAATCTTCGCACTGCCGTCGAACAACTCCCTCCCGAATTTGAAGTCCTGGTCTTCACCGATTCAGATGGACGCCCCGGCAAATCCTGGCTGCACCACATGGTCGCGCCCCTCACGGATTCCCGCATTGGCGCCACCACCGCCATGCGCTGGTTTATTCCCAATCGCTCTGATCTGCCCACCGCTCTTCTCGCCGCCTGGAACGCCTCGGTCGTCACCATGCTCGGCGATCACCAGAAAAACTTTTGCTGGGGCGGCGGAACAGCCATCCGCAGGAAACTCTTTGAAGAAATTGGCATGATGGACATCTGGCAATACTCCTTCAGCGATGACTACTCCCTGACAGGGGCTGTGGAAAAAACCGGGCGCGGCATCGTCTTCCTTCCCGAATGCCTGGTCGTCTCTTATGTCAACACGGACCTATCTGGTCTGCTTGAATTCACCAACCGCCAGGTCATTATTACCCGCGTCTACCGCCACCAGATGTGGGCTATGGCCTTCGCCACGCATTTCCTCTTTTGCTTGACGGCCGTTTTGGGCCTCTACATCACCCTCAGTCTTGCCCTTTCCTCCCGCCCCTCACTGCAGGTTATGTTTTTGTTGGTATTGCCCTTCTTGCTTGCTGCGATTCGCGGAGCTGTCCGTGTGATCGGCGTCACAGAAGCCCTCCCTCCACTTCGTTCGCAAATCATGGCGCAATCCTGGATTTACATTGTTTTAACAATGGGCGTTCCATTTCTGTACTTGATGAATTTTCTGTCGTCGTTTGGCAGCCGCATTCGCTGGCGAGGCATTGACTACGAGTTGATCTCTCCCGAGCAGACCCGCGTCCTGACCCCGTAATCGCTTGCATCCCCGGAAAAAGCGCAAAAAATGCTCCGCCCACGCAATTTCTACCCTGCTTTCATCCGCTGTCCTTTTTTAGGCCTTCCTAACTTGTTGAAAAGTTGAACCATAGATTTCTTCTCCAGCGGCACTCGGGATGCTAACCATAACCATGGTCAGGTGTAACGTTCGCAAGTGGTTTGACGGGGACTCCTTCTCGCGTACCCCTTGATGGTGTTGCCAGTTTTGGATCCATCGGGGTAATTGGCTTACCTAGCCCGCGCCCTGTCCGCTTGCCCGGTCATTCCGGCCGACCTCCTCGGGAGGAAAACGAAAGTCCAAACTACAGGAGCGCTTCGCCCCCACCTCGAAGCACTATCGAAGGAGTGCACGTGAAGTTGATCCGCAGATCAGTCGCAACGCATCCTATCACCCAACCCAGAACCTCTCCCTCCCCCTTTGTCTATCTCTTCTACGAAAAGACTTCTGGTACAGCGCATTTTCATGTTGAAGCCGGACCCGACGGCGAACTCCCCGTGGATCACGCCGCCGGACTGCTAGCCATGCACTGTCTGGTGCGAGGCCAATCCCCCGGCGATTACATGATCATGGTTCCCGCGCCGCAGGAAAGCCTGGGCGGCTTGGAGGAGAAAGCGGAAAAGCTTCTCCAGGCAGGACACAAGGTCAAGAGCGCTGTTCGGCTCACCCGCCGCGAAGAGGAAGTCCTCAACGGCATTCTCCGCAGTCTGGCCAACAAGGAAATCGCTTCCGAACTGAACCTCTCCGAACGCACGGTGAAGTTCCACGTTTCTTCCTTGCTCGCTAAATTCAAAGTGCGCGGCCGCATGGAACTCATGAGGGAAACTTCGCGCAATCCCATTCAGCCCGTGCCGGCAGCCGTCAGTTCTCCGGCCCCGCCAGCTCAAACATTTGCCAGCCGTCCGCGTCTCTATGGCAAGCCCATGAGTTCTCGGAACATTTTGCCTTTGGCTCGTCCACGCTTGATGGCCTGATAGATAGCGCAAATTGATAGTTCCTTCATGAAAAAAGCCCGCCGGGACTAAGTCCCGGCGGGCTTTTACTTTTTCTCTTGCCAGTTTTTCTACTTGCGGGCTGCGCTGTACAATTCCGCGGCCTTGTCCCAGTTCACAGCATTCCACCACGCATCAATATAATCCCCGCGCAGATTCTGGTACTTCAAATAGTAGGCGTGCTCCCAGACGTCCAGGCCCAGCACTGCTTTGCCCCCAGCAAAGTACTGCGTGTCCTGATTCGCCGTCGAATCGATCGCCAGCTTCCCATCCTTCACCAGGAGCCAGGCCCAGCCAGAGCCAAATCGTCCCAAGCCCGCAGCCTTGAACTTGTCCTTGAAACCCGCAAACGATCCGAAGCTCGCCGTAATCGCCGCACCCAGATCGCCCTTCGGCTCCCCGCCTCCACCCTTCTTCATCAGTTGCCAGAAGAGCGAATGGTTCCAGTGGCCGCCGCCATTGTTGCGGACTGCATTGCGAATGTTCTCCGGAACGCTGTCCAAGCCCTTCAGCAGGTCGTCCAGAGACTTGGCCTGCAGGTCTGCATGACCATCCAGCGCCTTGTTCAGGTTCGTGACGTAGGCGCCGTGATGCTTGTCGTGATGGATTTCCATCGTCTTGGCGTCAATGTAAGGTTCTAGTGCGTCAAACGAGTACGGCAAAGCGGGCAATGTAAATGCCACGGGTTTTTCCTCCACTTTTAGATTGGGATTGAAATTCGACCGGGTTTCGATTTGCAACATACCTGAGGCCGTCTTGCTCGCCCCAAGCAGGCCAGCACCGACAATGCCACTGCTTACAAGAAACTTGCGGCGATCCATGCGTACTCCTCAACTTCGGTGGGCGGTTTGGCTTGCGGGTGGGATTATAGCTCCCCCGCCTATCGCCGCTCAACCGAACTGGTCGGACAGCCTTCGACCGAACATCCACCTTGGCATTGTCCCTTATTGGATGCGCCGCAATGCCCATTGGGCAGATTCCGCGATGACCCCTTCCGGCGAACCTGCCAACTGCTGCAGGAGCTCCAGAATTCGTCCTCGTTCGGGTGCATCAGCCGCAATTTGACTATTCCCCAGCGCAATGCACGCGTTGCGTACCAAGCCCTTCCACTTCGCCCGCTTAACGGCGCTCCCGCGGAAGTTCGCGCGAAACTCCTTCTCGCTCATTCTCGCCAGCCATTCCAAACTCGGCTGAAAGAGTGCCCCACCCTCTCGCGGTTGGAAGTCCTCCAATTGCGTCACGGGTGCCGTCCGATTGTACGGGCAGACATCCTGGCAAATATCGCATCCAAACACGTGCCTGCCCATCGCCTCGCGAAACTCCTCCGGAATGCTGCCGCGCAATTCGATGGTCAGATAGGAAATACATCTCCGTGCATCCAGCACATAAGGCTCAACAAGCGCCTCCGTCGGACACGCGTCCAGGCATTGCCGGCAGTTCCCGCAAAGATCAGCAGGCGCCGCTTCCGCAGCGGCCAACGTTGGCGCAAGCTCCAGCGATGTCAGGATTACGCCAAGAAAGAACCAGGATCCCAGCGATTCATTCAGCAGCAGCGTATTTTTCCCGACCCAGCCCAGCCCCGCGTACTTCGCGAATATTCTCTCTGCCACCGGCCCTGTGTCGGCGTAGGCGCGCGCGACGATCGGCTCCGCGGACTTCCCTTGCAACATCTCAGTGAGAGCGTTCAGTCTTTCCCACATTACTTCGTGATAGTCGCGCCCCCAGGCATACCGCGATATCCAGCCGCGCGGTTCTCCGGTCGCGGCTGCGGCGGCGTTCACCGAATGAGCGTGTCCCGTGTTGTAATTCAGCGCGCAGACAATCGCGCTTCGCAACCGCTCTTCGACAAGATGGGGATTCAGCCGCCGCGGATCTTCCAGGTACTTCATCTCCCCGGCGTAACCACGTGCCAGCCATTCCTCGAAACGTGCCAGCTCGGGAAATGCCTCCAAGCGCACGACGCCGCAAAGATCAAATCCCAATTCCTTGGCGCGCTCGGTGATCCAGGCCGTGTCCGCGGGAGATGCCATGCTTTCGATTGTGCCTCAGGCAGACACTCAGTTTGAAGGGTACCTCGCCGATTTCAGGCGCTCGCGGCTTTGGCATTAGCCGGTATCACGCGTGGCCAGGGTTTGCGGCGTTGGTAAGACCGGGCCAATTCCAGGAATATGCCGATGTCACGGTCCAGGTCGGAATTCGTGCCGTCAAAATAGAAATTGCGAATCGGAATGCCGGCATGGTCGCGGCTCACGCGCGGGTAAACTGCTTCGCCCACGATCCCATTCATGCAGCTGAACGGGCTGATATCAATCACGCCATCGAGCCCTTTGTGCGCAAAATAGACCGCTTTACCGACGTTCACCACCATTTCGCCGTTTGCTCCCAACGCCGGCAAGTAGGGCTCCGCTCCATCGAGCACGACCTGAATCTCGTGCGGCTCTTCGTACCCGTGAAAATCTTCCTTGAACATCGCCAGCAATGCATGCTCATCCTTGCGCTGGACGTAATTGCGAATGAACGCCCCGGCCGCCTCCACGGATATCCGCCGGCCATAAATCTGCAATCGCCTGTGCTGGTCGGCATTCGTGTACCAGATCCATTCAGACAGATCGTTGATCCACACCTCTGCGCCCGCGGCTTCCAGGCGCCGCACCAGATCGTTGTTGCTGAATTCGTTCAAGCGGCAGAAGATTTCGCCGACAACTCCAATCAGCGGTTTGCAGCTGTCAAATTCCACCGGCAATTTGCGGAATTGCTCGCGCGCCTTCAGCAGGCACACAGAAAGCGCTTTCATCTGCTTGTCATGACTGGCGTAAGAAACCTCCAGAACCTGGCAGATCGCTTTCACACTCTCGTCGTAGGCGGCGTCCGCGGAGCCCGCCCTTACCTCGTAAGGCCGCGTCTTCAGCAGTAACTTCAGCAGAATGTCCGCCGCAACAATGGCCCGCCATACTCCCCGCGTGAACAGGTTCGATGCTTCTCCAAAATCGCTGTACCCCTTTTCCGTGGTCGGCTGAAATATCGTCACTTCCTGACATCCGATTTGTGCCATCACGTGCTTCAGATACGGCGCATACTGCCCGAACCGGCATGGCCCATGCCCCGTAACCACAAAAAATGCCGTCTTTTTCGGGTCGAATCCCGGTTGTTCCGCTATGCGCAGGAAATCTCCCACGGTCACCTTCAGTGGATAGCACTCATCACCGCTGGAGAATTTCCCGCCTAAATCCATCGTTCGCGCATTCGAATGCGGCGTGACATCCGCGTCGATTCCCAGCGAACGCAACACGGCAGCGATTGCCTGCGCGCTGCCTTCCACCATCCGCGGCACGTACGTCTTCTTCCCGTAAAGCGCGTGTGTTCGCGGAATCGTCCGCGAATTTTCTAGTGCGCGTTCGTGCATCGCAGCAGCCCCTTGCTGTCGAGATAAGCTTCGCATCGCGTTAAATATCCCGCGTCGTTCCCGTGCCCGTCGAATTGCAGCACAAGGAACGGCACGCCTGCCACATCCCGCAGGAAGTGCTTGATGAACGAGTCTGGCCCGCACTTGAAGTTCGTGATGTAAATAATGTGCATGTTCGGATGCTCGCTGGCAAACCTCCCCGCCTCCAGAATCCGCCGTCCCGAATGCCAGAACATGTTGGGGTGGAGATCCTCCGAGGCTCGCTCGTCCAGGGGCAGAAAATCGAATGGCAGGACATTCACGCCATAAAGATCGCGCAACTTCCTCGGAATGTCGCAATTTC
Organism: uncultured Acidobacteriaceae bacterium; assembly: GCA_964405585.1. Classification (GTDB taxonomy): domain Bacteria; phylum Acidobacteriota; class Terriglobia; order Acidiferrales; family UBA7541; genus Acidiferrum. The sequence goes on from CAYOOS010000081.1 coordinate 5,944, forward strand.
CGCTGCGATCATAAATGTTATAAGCGCGCCCGATCAGCAGCACTGCCGGCTCGCCCGTGGCTCGCAGGGTCGCGCACGCTTGACGACCCTCTTCGACAAGCTCTTCCTCAAAGCTTGTCTGCGCTCTATAAGCAGCGTCCGCTGCCTCGTCGCTCTCCCGCCTCTTCACTCCCAACCGCTCGAAGTATTGCGCAAGCTGCCCCTTCACATGTTTGCGCCCGGCCCGAAAATACAGTGTCGGCGCAAGGAATTCGTCGGCATGCGCCTCAAATTCTGGCGCGGATCGCACCACATAGGGCAGCGTCTGGTTCCATGGGCAGAGGTGCGAAGCAACCGAGGATTCGGGTGCTTCCATATCCATTACATTCGGCAAAAAAACAAAATCCACGGGAGGCCGCTCCTCCGTGCCTTTCAGCAGGGAATGCACGTGCCCGTGCGCAATCTGCACTGGAAAACACGGTTCTGCCAGGCTGAGTTCCGCGCCGCGCGTCGCAAGATGATGGTCCGTAGCCCCGGACACCACAACTTCCAGTCCAATGCCCTCGAGATACGTTCGCCAGAAGGGGAAGCGGTCGTAGTAATACATCGCTTGCGGAATACCCACGCGGGATTTCCCTTGTGCCTCGCCAGGAATTGGTCCGTGATAACTCTCGCGCAACAGCCGGTCGTGAAGCGCCATCAGGTCATCGATCACGGGCCGCCGCTCCGTGCGCGCTCTCTTGCGGAACTTGTCGGAGCACTTATCGCCCCAGTACGTTTTCCGCCCCTCGACCGTAATTTCCTTCATGTCGCAGTAATTCGAGCAGGCTTTGCAAACAAACTCCCGTGTTTCAAAGCGCGCGCGGTTGAGATCGAATCCCCGGAACGTGGAAACCGAATCCGGGCATTTCGTCATCGTCAGGCTGCCCGTGGAGCTTTCTCCGACTCCCGCCGCTGCGGCCATCGCTTTCCCATGCAGTCGCTCCTGCATGCTTTCTTTCGCGCGTGTCACTTGCTGCGCGATCAGTGCCATCCCGATGGCCCCGATAATTCCGTTGTGCGGCGGCACGATGATGCGCTTTCCCAGCAACTGCGAAAACGCGGCCGCCACCGCATCGTTGTACGCAGTGCCTCCCTGAAAATAAATTACCTTGCCGATCTTGCGCCCGCGCACCACGCGATTCAGGTAGTTCATGGCCACCGAATAGGCCAGCCCGGCTGCAAGATCTCCCACGCGGCTGCCACGCTGCATCCAGCCGGTGACGTCCCGCTCCATGAACACCGTGCAGCGCTCGCCAAGCCGCGCCGGCGCCGTCGAAGCCATGGCCTTCTCCGCGAATTCATCCTTGATCTGGATGTCCATCCGCTCGGCTTGCTCTTCCAGGAAGGAGCCTGTCCCGGCCGCGCACGCTTCGTTCATCGCAAAATCCACCACCACGCCATGATCAATCGAAATGAATTTGGAGTCCTGCCCGCCAATTTCGAAAATCGTGTCGACGTCGCCCGGCTCCTCGCCTTCTGCCAACGCGGAGCAAGCGCGGTTCTTTACCAGCTTCTCGTGCACATAAACCGCGCCAGTCTTGTGCGCTGTAATTTCGTCGTTGACCGTATCCGCTCCCACCAACTCGCCAATCAATTCGCGGCCGGATCCCGTTGTGCCCACCCCTCGTACCACGATCCGCTGTCCGAATAAACGATCGATTTCTTGCAGTCCTTCCTGGACCACCTCGATCGGCCGGCCCGACGTACGCAAATAAATTCCGTGCAGCAAGCGGCCGGATTCGTCCAGCAGCGCCAGATTTGTGCTCACCGATCCGATATCAATCCCCAGATACGTGGAAATTTCTTCGCCAATTTTTGGAAGGGCTTCTGTGCGTGAAGCTTCCGGATGATCGCGAAGCAATAGCACGTTGCTCAACGACAACGGCGCCAGGTCGCGCTCCGTCTCGCCGGCTATCTGCAGATGTGATCGGTAGTGCCCGTTGTTTTTCCCGCGAGCTGGATTATCTTTCTGGCTGCGCTCCAGCAGTGCACATCCCAAGGCTCCAATCCACGCGTATTCTTCCGGAACAAACAGCCCTTCCGTTCCCAGACGAAACGCTTCCGCCAGGGCCTGCACCACGCCGCGATTCTGCGATACGGCGCCGATCAACGCCACGCGCGGCTTCACCGTTTTTCCGCGCACGATGTTGCTCTTGAAGTTTCTCGCCACCGCTTCGCATAGCCCCTTCAGCACCTCCTCCGTCGAGTAGCCTTTCTGCTGCGCGTGGATCATGTCGGACTTCGCGAACACCGAGCATCGTCCCGCAATTCGCGCCGCGCATTTTGCCTGCGCCACCACGTCCCCGATCTCTTCCACGCGATATTTCAGCCGCGAAGCCTGCTGGTCCAGAAACGACCCGGTTCCCGCCGCGCATTCGCCACTCGTCGAATAGTCCGTTATGCCAGTCGCGTACGTGTGCGTGTTGGATCCGGCGGCGTGCTGCGAATTCCCATTCTCTGCCAACTGCAAATACTTCGAGCTCTCGCCGCCAATCTCAAATACGGTCCGCACCTCCGGATAGAGTTGCCCCACCGCGCAAGCAATGGCCTTGAACTCATTCTCGGCCTGCGCGCCTATGGCCTCGGCTACCAGCCGCCCGCCAGAACCTGTTACCCGCATGCCACAAATTTCCTCGCGCGGGAGCAATGCCTGAAATTCCGCAAGTAGCTCTTTTGCAGTTTGGATTGGATTTCCATACGTGCGGCGGTATCCGGAGAGGAGCACCGGCGCATCGCAATTCCGTTCTGTGCTGTGATTGGCCCTCAGAAAATGCCCATTCCCCTGAGCAGGCGTTTCCCGTTCAGAATCGCCCTGCTTCCACACTGCAGCCAGTTTGGCGCTGACACTACCAACGTCGAGCCCAACGAAGAGAGCCATCTACGATCCCCCCTGCTTGGTTCCGACGGCGTCGAATGGATATGCCGTCATGGGAAAATAGGTCGGCGGAAAAATGGATAACCCAGGACTAGTACTTCCCCCTGCCCATGGGTCTATAAGCTCATGTTTGCACGTCGCGGTCCAGTACAATCCGGTCAATTACACGCGTGGCTGGCGCCGCCACACCAGCTTTTTTGTAACTTGATGAATTGTCAACGGTTGAAGTAAAGGAAAAGAACTGCCGCTGCCTGCTCTGGGGGAACGTCCCATCGCTTTCAATCCAATTGAGTGAATTCCCAAACCCTGCTGAATTTCACCCAGCGGGTTCTAGAACCGGTTCAGAGGGGTCCCCCGCGCGCAAAGATGGTGGTTATTGAAAACTCCCAACCGCCGTCGGTTCGTCCGTATACACATCAAAGACAGTAAACAACTTGGTGATCTGCAGCAGATCGTGCACCTTCTTTGTCAGGTGCAGCAGCTTCAATTCGCCCCCGCGGCTGCGCACCGCGGTGAATCCGCTCACAAGCTCGCCAATCCCCGAACTATCGATATAGTTCACATCGCCGAGATTCAGCAGAATCTTGTTGTGCCCGTTCTCCAGCAAGTCGCGAATTGTCTTGCGGAGCAGCGCGCTTCCCTCGCCCAGCGCGATCCTTCCGCTCAGGTCGATTAGGGTAATCACCCCAACTTCACGCGTGGTGGCATACAGTGCTGGCATAAACGTTCCTACGCTTCCTGATGTGGTGCGGCATCCGAATTTGACGGCTTGTGATTGCCATTGCCCGATGCGCTTCCGGACAACGGCAGCTTCTTTGACATGATAATCTCGGCCCCGCCCGTGCGTCCTGGAACAACGTCGAACTCATCCATAAATGTGCGCATCAGAAATATCCCGCGCCCCGAAGTACTCAGCAGATTCTCTTCCGCCAGCGGATCCGGCACATCCTTCAGCCGGAAACCCTTCCCCTCGTCCATCACATGGATAACCATCTTCTCGCCGGTGAGGTCGATCCCTAAATGGATCTTCTTGTCGGCCTTTTCCTGGTTGCCATAATGAAAAGCGTTGATCACGCCTTCTCGCACCGACATCCCGATCCGGTAGCATTCATCTTCCGCAAACCCCGCTGCTTCCGCCACCCGCAGACACATCTCCTCTGCGAGATTTACGCTCTCAACGTGGGTGTCTAAGATGACTTCCAGGTGTTTAGTGTCTGGCGCCATTCCCGGTCATTGCCGCGGCCACTGGGATCGCTTGTTAAGCGTACATATCCGTAACACAGCGCGCAAACCGAAGTCAATGGAGCGTTCTGCCCTCGTCCTTGGCACAACCGGTAACGTACTCCTAGCGCTCTGAGACCGCTTCGGATGGCCTCGCCTTTGCGCTCTTAGAAAGGAGTGGGCTCTTTGTCCATGTTCTTTATCCACCCCTGCATTCCCTTTGTGGCTTGCCTCTACGACCAGTAGCTCCGGTCCAGCGTCCGGTATTGAATCGCTTCGCTCAAGTGCTTAGCCTGGATATTTTCGGCGCCGTCCAGATCGGCGATTGTACGCGACACCTTCAAGATGCGGTCATGCGCACGCGCGGAAAGCCCTAGCTTAACAACCGCATTCTCCAGCAGCTTTTCTCCGTCTGCCGATATCGCGCAGTGTTTGCGGATCATCTTTGGCGCCATCTGCGCGTTGCAGTACGTCTTCTTCTCTCCCTTGAATCTCTCCAGTTGTCGCCCCTGCGCCGCAATCACCCGCCCTCGCACCGCCGCGGAATCCTCCGAAGAGGATGGCGCTCGCAGTTCCTTGTACTTCACCGCAGGCACTTCAATGTGTATGTCAATCCTGTCCAGCAGCGGCCCCGAAATTTTCGAAACATAGCGCTGGATCATCGGTGGCGTGCAGTGGCACTCGCGTGTCGGATCCCCAAAATATCCGCAAGGACACGGATTCATCGCCGCTGCCAGCATGAATCGCGATGGAAACGTCACCGATACCGCCGCTCGCGCAATCGTCACCGATCCGTCCTCCAGCGGCTGCCTCATCACTTCCAGCACATTTCTCTGAAACTCTGGCAACTCGTCCAGGAACAGCACTCCGTTGTGCCCCAGCGACACTTCGCCCGGCCGAGGCACCGCCCCTCCTCCAATCAATCCCGCATCGCTGATGGTGTGGTGCGGCGAGCGGAACGGCCGCGTCCCAATCAAACCCTGGCTGTTCTCCAGTGTTCCCGCCACGCTGTGAATCCGCGTAGTTTCAATCGCTTCTTCCAGCGACATCGGCGGCAATATCGTCGGGATGCGCTTCGCCAGCATCGTCTTTCCCGCACCCGGCGGCCCGATAAACAAAATGTTGTGCCCGCCCGCGCACGCCACTTCCAGCGCCCTCTTCGCCGCCTGCTGCCCGTGCACGTCCCGCAAGTCCACCGGATATTGCGCCGCCTCGGTCAGCATCTGCTCCGCGTCCACTTTCACGCACTGGAACGATTCCGGCGAATTTACCAGGTCCACCGCTTGTGGCAGCGACTTCAGCGCGTACACATCGATCCCATCCACCACCGCCGCTTCCCGCGCATTCATTTCCGGCACCGCCACCGCTGTCAGCCCATTCTCCCGCGCAGCAATTGCCGCCGATAAGGCTCCCCGCACCGCTCGCACGCTGCCGTCCAGCGACAATTCCCCCAGAAACATCATCTTGTCCAGCATCTTCCCGAAAAACTGCCCTTGGCAGCCCGCCAACCCCAGCGCCATCGGCAAATCGAACGCCGACCCTTCCTTTCGCAGATCCGCCGGAGCAAGGTTGATCGTCACTCCCTGCCCATACGGAAACTCGTATCCGCAGTTCCGCAGCGCGGATTTGATCCGCTCGCGGCTCTCTTTCACCGCGTTATCCGGCAATCCCACCACGTTGAAGTCCTGCATCCGCGCCGATCCCACGTCCACCTCGACTTCCACAAGGTAGGCGTCAATCCCATAAACTGACGCACTGACGGTTTTGAAGAGCATCTTTTACCTGGAGGGACGTTCCCGCCTGAGCATATATTATTTATTCACTATATGCCAGCGGCACTCTGCAGCCATTGCCCCCGGGCGAAAACCTTCCCTTTAAGAGCTCCTCTTCCACGTTGCTGCCACGTTCGCCCTTCCCTCTTCCGACTTTCCTTTACTCCTCCTCTCCCCGCCCGTATAGTGAACTTGTTCTCGCTTTCCCATCTCTCCTGAAAAGAGGTTGACCAATGTTTGGTCTCATTGTTCTGGGCATCCTCGTTCTCCTCGTGATCTTCGTCATCTCCATGTACAACAGCCTCGTCCGGCTGAAGGTCACCTGCGATAACGCCTGGGCGGACATCGATGTGCAACTCAAGCGCCGCTACGATCTCATCCCCAATCTCGTCGAAACCGTGAAGGGTTACGCCGCTCACGAAAAGGGCACCCTCGAAGCCGTCATCAACGCCCGCAACCGCGCCATGACCGCCACCGGCCCCGCCGACAAGGCGCAGGCCGAAAACATGCTCACCGGCGCTCTCAAGAGCCTTTTTGCTCTTTCCGAGGCCTACCCGCAACTCCGCGCCATCGAGAGCTTCACCTCGCTCCAAAATTCCCTCAGCCAAATTGAGGACACCGTCCAGAACGCCCGCCGCTATTACAATGCCGTCGTCCGCGACCTCAACACCAAAATCCTCCAGTTCCCCACCAACATCATTGCGGGACTGCTGGGTTTCAAGTCGCGTGAATTCTTTGAAGGCACGGCCGCCGCCGAACGCGACGCCCCCAACGTCCGCGGCGACACCCCGGCCGCGCC
>CAYOOS010000082.1:0-12621 GCA_964405585.1 uncultured Acidobacteriaceae bacterium
TATGAGGAGGACAACTTCGCTCGCGGTTCTTCGCTAGGCACAGAGACACCCGAAAGAATCGCTTTTATTTGCGCAAGAGCTTCAGGGATGGCGAGCTTTACGGTTTCGGAGAGTTCCTCGGAGAATTCAAACGATTGCGCGCCAATGGTGATCAGAAAAGCGCCAGACGGCACATTGCCGTAGAGTTGCTTGGCCAGTGCTAGCAGTCCTTCGGGGCTACAACTGTGCGAAAAGCTGCTCGGCGCCTCGGGCTTGGGCGAGATCCTCCTACTCTGCACTGCTCCGGTCGATAAAACAGCGGAAGCGTCTATGAAGATCACCACGTCTGCCTCACTTATCGGCTCGGCCTGTTCCGGAGTCCACTGCGTCGAAGCCTGGATCACCGTTTCGGGTTCACACAAACCGGCACGCAGTTCGCGCACGACATGCAGGGCCACTGCGTCATCCCCGCGAAGGGAATTGCCGCACCCAAGGATGAGTGCGCGATTCAAGATGCCCAACGCATTTCGTCCGGATTCATGCCGCTTGCTATCCTCCGGCAATTCTCTTCCGAGGGCAGGGGCGCTTCTTCATGACTCGGTTTATTGTCTGCCTTTCCGTTACAGGCACACCATAAACCGTCCACGCTCTTGGATCCTGCCACACTATGCTACTACGCTGCCCCCATTAATGGGTCATACACCTTGGCGGATGAGTTCAAACATAGCCAGAATAGGAAGGAACCCTGGGACCGCAGGCACATGAAAACAAGCCATCTGCGGGTAAAGGCTCACGACCGATGAAAAATGCAACAACAGGTGGGTGGGTTCACCCAAGCCCGAATCTAAGCCCGCCATGGACCTTTCCCTAACTGTTTTTCTTGTCTATCAGATGCGCCTCCGGGCGATGGGGTCAGAGTGGCCACTCGCCTGCCTTCCTTCTTTCCTGAAAGCCGCTTGTCTGCCCGATGAGGTCTTGCCTGGCCCGGTGCGGGGGCATAAGCTCAGAAATGCTCCCCTGATTTACCTGGAAGGACAGTCACTCATCTTCGCTCACGGATTGAGGCAGAAATGAACGAAACCCTGCACGCCGCGCCCGTGAAAATCGGCGAAAAGTCCATTGACACCGAGCATGATCTGCAAATGCAGATGTTGGATTCGCTTGCCGAATCTTTGCAGAAGAGCGGCGATTTTTCGCCTGCTCGCTACATCCTGGAACAGTTCATCGAATTCTCCGACATGCATTTTCTTTCGGAACAGCTGGTCATGCGCCTGCACAGCTACCCCGGTTACGAAGCCCATCTGGAGGCGCACACGCATTTGATGAAGAAGGTCCGCGAAATCCGCGATAGCGTTTTGCGCGGCGAAAATGCTCCCAGCCTGCAATTGGTGCAGCAATTGCGCGACTGGCTGTTGCATCATATCGGTTCCGAGGATGTTGCCTTTGGCGAGTTTTTAAGAAGGAAAGAAGTTCACGGCGACTGAGTTCTTTACCGGCCGGCATTTCCCCGGGGTGCGGCCAGAGTGATATCGGGCGTTTGCGGAAGGCCGCACATAGCCTGCCGTTCGGAGCGACCTCCGAACTGCAGAGCTCCGTGTAGAATTTTCTTTTGGCGGATGAAACCAGTATCCTCGATTCCTCATAGGGGGGAGTTACTCTATGTGCCTGGCGATTCCCGGAAAAGTCTCACAAATTGAAGCGCAGGACGGCGTGCGCTGCGGACGCGTCCAGTTTGGTGGCATCACGCGCCATGCTTGCCTCGACTTTGTGCCCGAAGTGAACGTCGGCGACTATGTGATGGTTCACGTCGGCTTCGCCATCAGCGTGGTGGACAAAGACGAAGCCGAACGCACTTACGCGCTGCTCGAAACCATGGGCGTCCTCGCCGATGAGCTTGCCCCGGGTGGCGCGGATTCTACCCCATCATGAAGTACCTGGACGAATATCGGGACGTAAAAATCGCGCATAAGCTGGCCGCGGAGATCCGGCGTCGCTCTACTCGGCCGTGGGTGCTGATGGAGATTTGCGGTGGGCAGACCCACACCCTTATGCGCTACGGGATCGACGACTTGCTCGGGGATAGCGTGCAACTCGTCCACGGGCCCGGATGCCCGGTGTGCGTGACCCCGCTGGAGATGATTGATCGTGCGATTGCCCTGGCGCGCCGCCCCGATGTCACGCTCGTCTCTTACGGAGACATGCTCCGCGTGCCCGGCTCCGAAACGGACTTATTCCATGTAAAGGCGGAGGGTGGCGATGTGCGCGTCGTATACTCGCCGACCGACGCCGTTCAATTGGCGCGCACTCAGCCGGGACGCCAAGTCGTTTTCTTCGCGATTGGTTTCGAGACCACAGCTCCGGCGCATGCCATGGCCGTGTTGCAAGCCGAACGACTCCAGCTTCAGAATTTCACCCTGCTCGTTTCTCATGTATTGGTCCCGCCCGCAATTCGCACCTTGTTGGGTTCGCCAAAAAATCGCGTGCAGGGATTCATCGCTCCCGGCCACGTTTGCACCGTTGTTGGCGTGCGAGACTACGAAGAACTGGTGCATGAGTTCCATGTCCCGATTGTCGTCGGTGGTTTTGAACCCATCGACCTGCTGGAAGCAATTCACATGCTGGTGACGCAACTTGAGGAGGGCCGCGCGGAAGTCGAGAATCAGTATTCCCGCTCCGTGCAGTATGAAGGCAATCAACCCGCCCAGAAAGCGGTTGCACTGGTGTTCGAGGTTTCTGACCGCAAGTGGCGCGGCATTGGCTCGATTCCCGAGAGCGGCTTGCAGTTGAAGGAAAGGTTCGCCGGCTTTGATGCGGAAAGACGCTTCGATCTTGCGGACGTTCGAGCGGAAGAGCCCACGGAATGCATCAGCGCGGAAGTCTTGCTCGGGCTGAAGAAACCGACGGATTGCCCGGCGTTTGGAACGCGTTGCACGCCTGAAAAGCCTCTGGGAGCGCCGATGGTTTCTTCGGAAGGTGCCTGTGCGGCGTACTACCAATACCGGCGTCATCTCGTTACACTCTGAACTTGTGTCCAACGACGAGACAAAAGACCTGACCGCCTTCTCCTGCCCCGTCCCGCTTCCCGCGGGCGAGCGCATCCTCTTGGGCCATGGCAGCGGCGGCAAGCTCAGCGCGGATTTGCTGCAAGATGTTTTTCTCCCCGCAATTGGAAATCCTGTCCTGAATCGACTCGAAGATCAAGCCATCGTCACCCTGAATGGCGCGCGCCTGGCCATCACCACGGATTCGTTTGTAGTGAAACCGCTGATCTTTCGCGGTGGCGACGTGGGTTCCCTGGCTGTGCATGGCACCATCAACGATCTGGCCATGGGCGGCGCGAAACCCTTATGGCTGAGCGTAGCGTTCATTTTGGAAGAAGGCTTGCCGATCGAAACGCTGCGCCGCGTCGTAGCCTCCATGCGCGATGCGGCAGCGAATGCGGGCGTGCAAATCGTGGCTGGCGACACGAAGGTTGTGGAGAAGGGAAGCGCTGACGGCCTGTTCATCAATACCACCGGCATCGGCCTGGTTCGTGAAGGCGTCACCCTTTCCGCAACACAAGCGCGGCCCGGCGACAGCATTCTTGTAAGTGGAATGCTCGGCGATCATGGCATCGCAATTTTGGCGGAACGCGAAGGCATCCAGTTTGAAACCGCGGTGCAAAGTGATTCCGCTCCTCTGCACGCGCTGGTGGCAAGCTTGCTTGAGGCTACCCACGACGTACGCTGCCTCCGCGATCCAACCCGCGGTGGACTCTCCAGTACCTTGAACGAAATTGCCGCGAGTTCCGGTGTTGGCATGGAGCTTCTGGAAACTTCCATTCCGGTTCGGGAAGAAGTGCGCGGCGCCTGCGAGATGCTGGGCCTCGATCCGCTCTATGTTGCCAACGAAGGGAAACTGGTCGCCATTGTTGCGCCGGACTCTGCTGAAACGGCTCTGCGGGCGTTGCAGAATCACCCGCTGGGCAAAGACGCCTGCATTATCGGGCGCGTGACCGCTGAGCATCCGCGCATGGTGGTGATGCGCACTCCATTCGGCACCACACGCATCGTGGACATGCTGGCCGGTGATCAATTGCCGCGCATTTGTTAAGGAGGTCCGATGCACGAAGTTGGTATCGCCTCTTCCATCATCGAATCGATTGAGGCCGAAGCACGCCGCCGCCCGGATGCGCACCTCACCGCTGTGGGTGTACGCATCGGCGAGCTTTCCAATGTGGATCGCGATGCCCTCGCTTTTGCGTTTGAAGCCTTGACGAAAAAAACTCCGCTGGAGCACTTGCGGATCGAAATTGAATGGTGCCCGCGCCGCCAGAAGTGCCAAGCGTGTGGAGAGGAGTTTGTGGTGAAAAAGTTGGAATTGACCTGCCCCAAGTGTGGAGAGACTCGTGGCACCTGCATCGGCGGCACGGAGCTCGATATCGCCTACCTGGAGTTGGAGGAGCCATGCGAGAAGCCATAGAGAAAAAGGTCCTCAGCGAAAATGACCGGTTGGCTGCGGAGTTGCGCCAGCGCTACCACGACCAGAACATTCTCTGTGTGAATTTCATCAGCTCGCCGGGTTCCGGCAAGACCGCCTTGCTCGAAAAAACGCTGGGCAGTTTTGCACCGGACACGCGAGTTGCCGTTCTCACTGGGGATCTACAGACTGACAATGACGCCCGGCGCCTCATGCGTTACGGATTTCCCGTGCGGCAAATCGTGACGGGCGGCACGTGCCATCTGGACGCACGCATGGTCGAACGCCATTTAAATGAACTGGGTTTTCGCGGCCCCGGGCTGTTGCTTGTCGAAAATGTTGGCAACTTGGTCTGCCCGTCCAGCTACGACCTGGGCGAAGCAGCGAAGATTGTTCTCCTAAGCGTCACCGAAGGCGAAGACAAACCGCTCAAGTATCCCGGTATTTTTCATCGCGCTTCGCTAATGATCCTAACCAAGACGGATCTTCTCCCTCACGTCGAGTTTGATCCCAATCTCGCTCTCGAAAACGCACGCAAGATTCATCCGGAAATTGAATACCTGGCTCTTTCTTCCCGCACCGGCGAAGGTTTTGACAAATGGCTCACCTGGCTTTCTACGCTCCAGCAGAAAATCCGCCAGGAAGCTTCCACAGCGATTATCTGAAACGCATCTTCTGTTTATCATGGCGCCAGAGTCTCCAATGGGTGTGGTTCGGAAAGCGATCGAAGTCACCGGCATCGTCCAGGGCGTCGGCTTCCGCCCGTTTGTCTATCGCCTTGCCAATGAATGCGACCTCGCTGGTTTCATCGCCAACACGCCGGCGGGCGTAAGTATCGAAGTGCAGGGTCCGGTGGATACTTTGGCGGCGTTTCTCACCCGGTTGCCGTTGGAGATTCCGCCGCTTGCAAAAATCACTTCAATCGTGTCGCGCGATATCGAACTCCAGCCGGACACGACGTTTCGCATTCTCTCCAGCCGTCTCGATCAGCCCCCCAGGGCCCTGATCTCTCCGGACGTTGCGGTATGCGAGGATTGCTTGCGCGAAATGACCGATCCGCGCGATCGCCGTTTCCGCTATTCCTTTATCAACTGTACGAACTGCGGGCCGCGCTTCACCATCATTCGCGATATTCCTTACGATCGGGCACGCACCTCCATGGATTCCTTCGAGATGTGCGCTGCTTGCCAGGCCGAATACGACGATCCTGCGAACCGGCGCTTTCATGCGCAACCCAATGCCTGTTGGGATTGCGGCCCGCAAGTGCAACTCCTGGACGACAAGGGCGCGCCTGCGGACTTCGCTGACCCCATTCGCGAAGCCGCTCGCCTTCTGGAATGCGGCGCCATTGTTGCCATCAAGGGGCTCGGCGGATTTCACCTGGCCTGCGATGCGGAAAACGATGCGACCGTGGATCGCCTCCGCGACAGGAAACGCCGCGTCGAAAAGCCCTTTGCAGTGATGGTGAGGAGCATCGAGAATGCCGAGCGTCTGTGCGTTGTGGACGAATCCTCTCGCAAACTGCTCCTGTCGCGCGAACGGCCCATCGTCTTGTTGCCGCGACGTCCCGAAACGCATGTGGCTGCGGGCGTAGCGCCGCGCAACCGCTATCTCGGGGTCTTCTTGCCCTATACACCGCTCCATCATCTTTTGATGTCCAACAGTAGATGCGATGCCCTGGTGATGACCAGCGGCAATCTGAGCGAAGAGCCGATCGCCATTGATAATGAAGAAGCCGTGCAGCGCCTCCGTGGCATCGCTGACGGTTTCCTTGTTCACAATCGTGATATCGTGCGGCGTTGCGATGACTCCGTGGTGCGCTTGGCGGCTGGCCGGACACAACAATTGCGGCGCTCGCGGGGCTTCGTGCCGGCGCCAGTCGCTCTTGAGGGTGATTCACCGTCCATACTGGCCGTCGGGAGCGAACTGAAGAATACGGTGTGCATTATTCGCGGCAACGAAGCCTTCCTTAGCCAGCACATCGGCGACCTCGAGAATCTGGAAAGCTATCGTTTCTTTGAAGAAGCTGTCGCGCACCTGCAGCGCATCCTGGAAGTGCAACCCAAGGTGATCGCTTACGATCTTCATCCGGACTACTTCTCCACCAAGTGGGCGATGTCTCGGACCGATGTTCACCTCATCGGCGTGCAACACCATCATGCGCATGTTGCTGCGTGCATGGCGGAAAACCATCTGGACGGCAAAGTCATTGGCATCGCTCTCGATGGCACCGGCTACGGTACCGACGGCGCCATCTGGGGCGGGGAAGTGCTGCTGGCGGATTACGCTCAGGTTCAGCGCGCCGCTCATTTTGATTACGTGGCGCTGCCCGGCGGCGAGGCTGCGATCCGTGAGCCCTGGCGCATCGCCGTGAGCTACCTCGCGAAGCACTCCGGGAAATCCTTGTCCGGCCTGGAAATTCCGTTCACCAGAGACCTGGACCGTCGCAGTCTTGCCATTCTTATGCAAATGATTGACCGGCGCGTGAATTCGCCGCTCACCTCGAGTTGCGGGCGGCTTTTTGACGCCGTGGCGGCCCTCGTCGGCCTCCGCACCACGATTAACTATGAGGCGCAAGCAGCCATCGAACTCGAAATGGCGGCTCATGATTCTAGCGACGAGGGCGCCTATCCGTTTGAATTGCAGTTCGCGGCAGAGACCTGGATTATCGGCACTCGTCCCCTTTTCGAATGGTTGATACGCGACATCCGTCGTGGCGCGCGCATTCAAGACATCAGCCGCAGGTTTCACAACGGCATGGCTTCTCTGTTTCTTGGCCTTGCGGAGAAAATCCGCGAAACCCACGGCCTGAATCGCGTGTGCCTCACAGGTGGATGCTTTCAGAACATTCTGTTGTTCGAGTTACTGCTCGCCGCGCTCCGCAAACAGAATTTTGAAGTTTATTTTCATACTGAGGTGCCCGCCGGCGATGGCGGCATCAGTCTCGGCCAGGCGCTTGTTGCCGCGCACCGCCTCCGCAACCGCGTCGCATTGTCTTAGCGCGTCCCGTATTTCCGGCTGCTCGTGATGCCCTTGCCTTCCGTCACGATAATCGTCTGGCCCGCCGCCACATTCGAGAGTTTCTCCATCTGCCCACTGGGCCACCGGATTTCGATGCTGTCCGCCTGATTGTGCATCGCCAGACCAAAGGTCAATACCAGTTCGCTCGCCGAGAGGTAGCTGGAGCCGCTGCGCAGCATTTCCGTTTGCGAATCGCTGCCGGCCGTTAATTTCACCACTGCCCCGATGCCATCGCGATTTGATTTTGTTCCAATCAGTTTGATGCGCACGCTCTTATTTGCCGCGCCAGCGCTACCCGTGAAATCGTTCTCAAAAAGATAGACTGGCCCACCATTGGTGGATAGCAGAAGGTCCAGCCGTCCATCGTTGTTGATATCCGCGTAGGCTGCTCCCCGCCCCACGCGCGGCGTGGCGAACTCCGCGCCCAGACTCTTCGTTACTTCCTGAAAAGTCCCTTTTCCAAGATTGCGGAAAATATGCGGCGGCATGGCATATTTCACGTTCGGTTGCACGCGCTGGATATCGCCGTCAATGTGGCCATTGGCGATTAGAATGTCCGGCCAGCCATCCAGATCGTAATCGAAGAAAAAACAGCCGAATCCCAGCGTCAGCAGGGAATTGCGCCCCACTTCGGAGCGCGGCGCCTCATCCACAAACAGGCCTTTGCCCTCGTTGTGATACAGCGAAAGCATCTGGTTTGAGAAATTTGTAATTAAAATGCTGGCCATCCCGGAGCGATCGTAATCCGCCGCATCCACACCCATTCCCGCGCGGGCCACGCCATCTTCGCTGAACGCTATTCCGGCTACCACAGCCTTTTCCGTGAACGTGCCATTGCCGTTATTACGATAGAGCTTGTTCGGCTGCGTGTCGTTGGAAAACAGCAGGTCGGGCCAGCCATCGTTGTCGTAGTCCAGAATCGCGATCCCGAGCGTCTTTGACGTGGGCTCCCAAACCCCTGCTTTCTTCGTTACATCTTCAAAGGTGCCATCACCTCGATTGCGCCAGAGCCGCACCGAGGCGCCTTTGTAGGATTCCGGCGTGCAATACGACTTGCTCTTGCCATCAAGCGTGCAGTAGAGATCGCCTTCGAGCGACCATTGCACGTAATTCGCCACCACCAGGTCCAGCTTGCCATCCCGGTCGTAGTCCACCCACGCAGCGCTGGTGCTGAACTCGTTCGGTCCCCACAAGCCTGCCTTTTTCGTTACGTCTGTGAATGTGCCGTTGCCATTGTTGTGGAAAAGGTGGTTCTGTCCCAACGCGGTCACAAACAGATCGTCGTAGCCGTCGTTGTCGTAATCGCCCACGGCCACGCCCATGCCAAACATCTCGATATCTAGTCCGGCTTTGTGGGTTACGTCGGTAAAAGTTCCGTCGTGATTGTTGTGGTACAGCTTTGGCGTGCTGTGCTTCGCTGCGTGTCCAGGCCAATCCATTCCATTTACAATGAAAATGTCCGGCCATCCATCATTGTCGTAATCGATAAACGCTACGCCGGGCCCCATCGTTTCCGGCAGATATTTCTTCCCGAAGGCCGCGTTGTTGTGAACAAAATGAATGCCCGCTTTCTGCGTGATATCGCGGAACGTCACAGCGTTCGCTGATGATCCTTGCTGCGTTTGCGCACTCGATCCTGTTGTATACGTGAGCAGCAGGAACAGTCCCCAGACTACTCTCACTGGCCCTCCGCCGTTCCTTCGCGCCCCACACCCAGCGCATCCGCCACGCGGTTGATGTAGTTGAACCAGGAAGCGATCAGGGTAATCTGCAGGATGCCGCGGTCGTCGAAGCCTACGGCGCGCAGCCTTTTGTGGTCCGCGGGGCTGCACTGCGTCGCATCTTTCGTCAGTTTCACCACGTACTCCAGCATGACCTTGTCCTGTTCGCCGATGGGGGCGTTGCGAAAATCCTTCCGCAAAGCCGCTACCATCTCGTCGTTCAAACTCACGCGACGCAGAAACTCTGCGTGAGATTCGATTCAATAGAAGCAGCGGTTCGTCACCGAAACCATCGTCGCAATCATTTCGTGCTGATCGCGCCGCAGTGGAAGCTCCGGCGACATTAATGCGCCAAACGTGCTGAAGGCGTGGAATAACGCATCCGGAATTAGCGTGTGAGAGCCGACGATACTGTTCTCCACGCCGTTATCTACTATTGGCACCGGTGTTGCATACTCTATCGGATACAGCTTCCGCTCTTCCATCATCGCGCTGCGCACGCGCTCGTCGTCTTCCATCTTCACTGTTTTGATCCAGGTCATTTCTGCTTTCCTCTGCCTGCAAAAAAGTTGTTTGTGCTCATCGGCCCGATCCCGCAACAACTTTCTTGCTCAAACTGTTTTTCGCCAGCGCGCCGGTTTTTCCCGGCTGCTTCCCGGCCGCGGCCCCAAGCGCGATCGAAACGTGCTCGTGGATCGCCTGTCGTTCATTGTTGTCTTCCGGATGCGCTTGACGGTACGCCCCGGTAAGCGCCTGCGCCGCTTCGTCGGCTTTGAACCGCAGATAGCGTTCCTTGTGTTCGTTGGCGCGCACATCGTCGCCTAAGCCCGTGTAGCACAGCATCAAATTGTAATTCGCCTGCAGGTCTTCCGGGTCGATTGCAAGAGTCTGCTGCAACTCCTTCACCGCCTCGGCGTAGCGCTTTTGCAGAAAGAGCACGCGGCCCAATTCGTTGTGAACCACGCGGTCGCGCGGGAACTGTGCCAGCACAGACTGCAATACCTGCGCCGCTTCGTCGTACTTTCCCTCTTCCTTTAAGACGCGCGCGTAGAAGAAATTTGCCCGTGCCAAGCCCGGTTTCAGCTTCAAGGCCTTCAGCAGCGCCTCGCGTGCACCCTCGGTGTTTCCTTCCTGCACGCGCACACGCCCAACATTTGTCCAGCCGTCTGGATTTTGCGGATCCATCTCCGTGATTTTCGAGAACGCCTGCTCTGCGCCTTTCAGGTCGCCCTGAAGAAACAGTCCAATGCCGTAATCGTTCCAGCGAGTCCAATCCTCTTTTTCCCAAACTACTTGTGGTGCGGGCGCCGCGGCACTCTTTGGAAGCACGCGCAGGCTTTTGGTGTCTTCTGCCACGATAATAACCGGCAAATCCGGAATCTCCGGCCTGTTGCTAGAAACATGAGAAAGATCGCCGTTGAAATTCCACTTGCGGTCGTCATGGTCGGCCGCCACCTCGCCGGTCGAGTGGGGATCTGGCACGCCGCCAAAAGCAAATTGTGTGTTCCACCACTGAAATTTCCGGTAGTTCAGCTTGGCGTGCAAGGTGATGTGCTCCCCTGCATTCTCCGGCACGTGCAGCCGGTAGTGCACCGTATCCGCGGCCCCGGGCGGGATCAGCCGGACATAAACGGTGGCTCGGCTTGCCCACGCGTTGCGCTTGTTAATGGGATTTCCGTGCGCGTCGATCTGAAGCGATTTGTAGAAGTGTGCACCGGGATCAACCGGCCCTTTGCCGTCATCCGCAACCTTGCCGCTCCAGAAAATCGTCTGCCCTTTGTCGTCCGTGGCTTGCAATTCCACCCAGACATCAAAGGCATCCACCGTGCCTCCCGGGAAAAAATGCCCAACCTTGCGCGTGCGGATCACAACTTCCACCAGTTCATCATCTCCCCGCCGCACCGCCGCATCCACGCGCCCCAATGGCGCTGTCAATTCCCGCGTTTCGCCAGCCAAGCCCTTCGGCAAGGAAACATCCGCCTCTTCGCCCACCGCGAATGTCGTCGAGAGTTCCTGCTTCGGCGCCTCCACAGACTTCTGCTCTCCCTTCTTTCCCGCCGGCGCGATCGCAAAAATATCCACACTCAGTTCTTTGTCCTGCAGAAACTTGCGGCTCGCTTCCATTTGCGATGAATCCTCATTCGCAAACGGTACCGCCGTGTTCGCTCCCGGAAAACGGTGCGAGTGCACATAGCCGTCAATGTTGCCTTCATCCTTCGACGGCACCAGCGGCATGTGGCAGTCCGCGCACATCATGGACGTTGCCGGATAATAGAACGCGCGCGCGCCCTGCCCGGAAACGCCGCTCGCCTGCCAGTTGTCGTATTCGTTGAAGCCACGGACCCAGCGGTAACTGTTCAGCGGCACATCGAGATGCACTTTGTGGCAGCCAGAGCAGAACTCCGGTACTTGGCTGCGCATGAAGGGCTTCAAAAACACGCGGCGGTGCGGCTCTGGATTTAGCCGCACCATAAAGTCATGCAGCCCGCGAATGACGGGATTCTCGCTGGCGGCCAGTTGATGCAGTTTCGGGTACTCCAGCACGAAATCACCCTGCCCCATCGTGCTCTTCACTTGCACGATGCTGTGACACATCATGCAGCTCAACCCGGCATGCGCTTCGGGCTTGTCAATGTTCTGCTTAATAGGTGTGTCCATCATGCCGCTGAAGAGCAGCGCCGGATCGTGGCAACCCGCGCACCATTTCGACGGCTGCACGCCATTAACGTCCTGCATGTACTCGATGCTCTTGCGGTACCACTGGTTGTTGAACGAGGAAAAGTGGTGCATCGAGCTTTCCCACTGCTTGTAAATGTCCGCGTGACACCGCTCGCATGCTTGCGATTTCAGAAAATAATCGGATGGAATGTACTTCCCGTCTGTCGTCTGCACCGAACTTGGAAAGAATTTACCGTGTGGTCCATCGCCCTCCTGCATCATCGTGGCCGGCGATATCTGCGGGTTCTTCACGACGTAGCGGTCATTCCAGGCAAACTCCCGCACGTACCACGAACCCGCGGCAATCACCACAGCCGCCAGCAACAGCCCTGCAATTCCCGCCGCGTGCCGTGCCACGCCAACGCTCAGCCAGCCATTAGCAGAAAGCCACGAGGCCGCGAGCAGAACCACACCCAGCATGCACAGGGCGATATGGAAATACAGCCAATTGTTGTAGCGATGTGCCGTTCCGATGCGAATCAATACCAGGCCCAGTGCTGCGCCAGCCGCGAACAGTATCCACCCGAAACGCGCTAGCAACCGCTCCTTGCCGATTCCGCGGAAAAAAAAGACCACCAGACCCAGCGACACCAATACACCCAGTCCAGTGTGTAGAAGAACTGCTCCGGCAAAGAACAGTGTGGCGGAAGGATACGCGTAGAGGTAAACCGCGGTTACGACCAGGACTAACACACCAAGCGAGCGCCAACGTTCCATTCCAACT
>CAYOOS010000083.1:0-12612 GCA_964405585.1 uncultured Acidobacteriaceae bacterium
CCTGTTGCCTCGGGCGCAGTCAACGCGCCGCTCGCGGTGGAGTTGAACGGAATGCGCTCGCGGAAAGAAAACCGCATGGTTGTGAAACTTGGAGAAGATCTGAACCTGCCGGTGATTTCGGGAGGAGACCGGCACGGATGCGAAGCGAACGCCGTGTTGAACGTGACCGATGCGCGAAGCTTCGAGGAATTTGTGCAAGAGGTACGTGAGGACAGGCGGAGCGAAGTGATGTTGATGCCTCAATACTTCGATGCCCTGGCTTTGCGATTGGTGGAGAATGCCTGGCACGCGCTTTCGGACGCGCCGGGAGAATTTGGCCGGCGGCACTGGATGACACGAGTCTTCATCGAGGAGGACGGGAAGGCGCTGCCGCTTTCGCAATTCACGGGAACGCGATTCCACCGCGTGATCGATAAGTTCCGCTGGGTGATCGGGTTGGTAGCAAATCCGGTGTTGCGGCCGGCGTTGCGATTGCCGTTTTTGGGAAATGAAGAAGGCGGATTATGAGTGCCACGCCGCGAGTCGCGCTCTTCTGTGAGACATTCCACGAAATCAACGGAGTGGCGCTGACAGCGCGACAATTGGCGGCGTATGCGCAGAGGCATGGGCTGCCGCTATTGGCGATTCACGGTGGGAAGCAGAAATCCCGCCAACAAGAAGGCAGCGTGGCGCGAGTCGAGTTGACGCGCGGGTGGGCAAGCATAGGAATCGAGCGGGACCTGCACTACGATTTCGCGTTCTGGAGGTACGTGAACACGATCCGGAACGAGTTGGTGGAATTCCGGCCGGACGTCATCCACATCACGAGCCCTGGAGAGTTAGGGCAGATAGGCGCGTATTTGTCACGGGAATTGCAGATACCGCTGGTGGCGTCGTGGCATACGAATTTTCACCAGTTCGCGGCGCGACGCCTGCAAAAGTTAATCGGATGGATGCCGGAAGGAGTATCGCGGCCAGCCGTGACGTGGTCGCAGGAAAGAACGTTGCGCATTCTAGTGTGGTTTTATGGATTGGCGAAGGTGACGTTGGCTCCGACAGTGGAGCAAGTGGCCTGGCTGGAGAAGGAGTTGAAGCGGCCATCGTTTCTAATGCCCCGCGGCGTGGACAGCGAACAATTCAATCCGCGGCACCGCACCGTAACGGACAATACGTTGCGATTGGGATTTGTGGGGCGTGTGACGCCGGAAAAGGGTGTGCGGCTATTGGCAGAAATTGAACGAGCGTTGGGGGAGAGCGGACAGAAAGATTTCCGGATTGTGGTGGTGGGCGATGGGAGCGAAGTGGCGTGGCTGAAGCGCACATTGAAACACGGTGAATTTGCGGGAGTGCTGCGGGGAAAAGAATTAGCGCGAGCCTACGCAAACATG
This sequence comes from uncultured Acidobacteriaceae bacterium, assembly GCA_964405585.1. GTDB lineage: Bacteria > Acidobacteriota > Terriglobia > Acidiferrales > UBA7541 > Acidiferrum. The sequence goes on from CAYOOS010000083.1 coordinate 1,368, forward strand.
GACTTGTTTGTGTTTCCATCGCGGACGGACACGTTTGGCAACGTGATTCAAGAGGCGGCAGCATCAAGCGTGCCTGCGGTAGTGACAAATGAAGGCGGACCGAAGCACCTGGTGTTGCCAGGAATTACAGGACGGATGGCCACAACGAATGAAGAATTCGTGGCCACAGTGGTGGAACTGACGAAGAACCGGGAAGAACTGCGCAAGATGGGAGCAGCGGCGAGGGAGAACATAGCGGGGACCTCGTGGGATGCGGCATTTGCGATGACCTACGCGGCATACCGGTATTGCCTAGCAGGAGTGGGAGACGTATTGGTACACGGGGAAAAAGTCATGACCAGTAAAGGGCAGGTCCACCCGGTCGTGCGGCCGCGGTTTCCGGTGTGAGAATCGGTGGAAAGACGTCGCACTTCGAGTTTGGCGTGATTATTTCGTGGGGGTGCGGGTTTCGCCGGAGTGGAATTCGGTCCAGGGACCGGCTTTGAGGTCGCGCAAGTAGGGGGCTTCCCAGGCGAATTCGGGATGAGCGGCGAGGAAAGGGGCGGCGAGGAAATCTTCACCACAGGGATGGCCCAAGCGAGCGACCAGGCGCATATCTTTGGCCATGGACGAATCCGTGGCTTTGCCCTGAACGGCGCCGCCGGGATAGTAGGGTTCCCAGCCCCAGATAGAAACGCCACGGTCGGTGGAATCAATGTGGCCGCAAAGGGTACGGTCGTCCGCCTCGGTCTTTTTCTCAAATGAATCGACGTGGTCGGCGAGCATCTGCTGGGCCAGCGAGACATCGATCTTGCCTTTGTTTTCGTTGAGGAGTTGCTCCCAGCGGGCGCGTCGGGCATTGGGTGAGGAAGCCATATCGTTGGGGTTGAATTCCGGAGTGTCTTCCTTGAGGACCTTGGGATCGCGAGCCCAGTTGGAACCGGCGAAGACACCATCCTTGGTGCGCCAGAGCTTATAGGCTTTCAGGCCAAGTTCAAGCTGCGCGATTTCGCCGGTCTTGCGATCGCCGAGCAGCCAATCGTTGGCGTACCCGCCATTGTTTCCATCGAGCATGATTTTGGTGTAAGCATCGATGGAATTGGCGTATTGCAGAGCTTTGCGGGCGCGGAAAAACTCGGGCTTGCCGTTGGGATCCCAACCTTCAAATTGCGTGATGGTGGTTTCCGTAACCATGAGGCCATCGGAATTGATTGCGAAATCGTCGTCGCTGGCAATGACGCCGGGGAAACCGTCCATCAAGATGCGATAACCATTGGTGGGCTGGATATCGAAGATAATGCGCCAGCGTTCGCCGTTCATGTAGCTGGTCCAGTTGTTGTGCGCGATGACAATCTGATGATCCTTGGTCCAACTGCCGGTGGCGACGAACGCGCTGCAGTTTCCGGGACTTTTCAGGTTGGGCGCGTTGGCGACTTTTTCTTTCTTGTTGAGCCAGGGAACGTAGTAGTCAGGAACCTCCTCGAAAGAATTGAGGGCGACGATATCGTACACATCAAGCTGGGAGCCGGTGCGGGCGTTCAGACCTTCCGCGATGCCCTGTAATTCCTGCTGATATTCGGGATCGATCTTGGGCCAGAGCATTTCGCGGGCAACCTGGCGGAAAAAGGGCCAGTCGCGCTTGGTCGAACGGAGTATGGCGGCCTGGACGGCGGGAAACGCGTCTTCGATTTCATTGGCGAGCAGGAAACCGTGCTGGAAGCCGATGGTGGAGGGGTCGCCCTCGAGATGGACGTAGACCCAACCGCCGCGTTCGATGGTGGAGCTAGAGTTGAGGCGTGGTTGATTGGAGGTGGTGTGTTCGCGTGCGTACGCGACGGTGGAATCGAGTTCGCTTTTGGCGGCTTCCGCATCGTGAGAATGCAGGCCCGCCACCCACAAGAGGGCCGCGCCGACAAAGAGGATGAAGATGGCAGTGAGGCGGCGAATTCCATCGGACATGAGGGGAAGCTCCTTGGCTTCAATTTGGCAGGAGATAGTGTACTACTGACGGAGGACGACGAGAGCTTATGCAGAGGATGCGCGGGGATTTGGAGTCTGGTGATGAGGCCGCAATTGCAAGAGTGGCGGCGAGCCGCCGCACTCCAAAATTACTTTGCGGCAGTGGTGGAGGTGGCCGTAGGCGCCAGGTCGGCGGGCGGGCCGATGTTGTCGGGGAGCTTGCCGTTCAGGGAGTCGAGGAACTGGAGGAGATCGTCGCGCTCATCGAAAGTGAGGACATCGAGGGAGTGAATTTCCTTGTCGAGATGAGCATTCCAGGTGCCGCCGCCAATGTAGTGCGCAAGCGCGTCCTTGACGGTGGGGAAAGTGCCGTCGTGCATATAGGGCCCGCGTCCCGCGAGATTTCGGAGTGATGGAGTTTTGAAAGCACCCATATCGGCGTCATTTTTGGTTACGGAGAAGCGGCCGACATCATTCAGATTGCCGCGCGTATCGGCGCCGATCCCAAGGTTGTGGAACTGATTGTCGGTGAAGAGCGAATAGTCTTTGCCAATCGTGTGGCAGACCGCGCAATTACCCTTTTTGGCGCTGATGAAAATCTTCATGCCACTCTGGGCAGCAAGTGGCATGGCTTTGGAATCGTGGCCGTAGTAGAAACGGTCGAAAGGGGAATCGCCGGCGATGACGGTACGCTCGAACGAAGCAATGGACTTCACGACCAAGTCAATACTGATCTGATCGGTGCCCCAGGCTTTTTTGAAAAGGTCAGGATATTTTGCATCGGATTGCAGACGCTGGACGACCCCCTCAAGGGTGTGGGCCATTTCGACGGGATTGGCGATGGGTCCTTTGGCTTGTTCTTCCAGGCTGGAAGCGCGGCCATCCCAGAATTGCAGCGAAAAGTAAGCAGAGTTGATGACCGAAGGGGAGTGGCGAGTTCCCTGCTTGCCACCGACGCCGACGGAGAAGGGCCGCTTATCGGAAAAAGAAAATTGCGGGGCGTGGCAGGAGGCGCAAGAAATGGTGCCGTCAAGCGAGAGTTGCGGGTCGTAATACAAACGGCGGCCGAGAGAGATGGTTTCCTCGGTGGGCGGATTGTCTGGCGGAATGGGAACGGGTGGCAATCCCAAAGGAGTTTTGATCTGAACGGTTTTCCCGATGGGCATGATGGTGGAGGGTGAAGCCGCGGATTGCGCCTTAGCTGGAACGTAAGCGAGAGCGGCGATCAGGAAGAGTCCGAGGGTTGCGGCAAGGAAAAGGGTGAGTGTCGCGGTGGGTTTCATGAGGGCACACCTCGGTGCGAGCATAGCGTTTGGGAGGACAAGGTACCGTGATGGTGGTCACAAAAAGAAACGGGACGGGGCATGCGTCGCCCCCGTCCCGAATGAAGTTACTGTTAAGTGTGCCGGGTTGATTCTGCCAGAATCTTCAGCAATAACTGCAAGCTTCGTCGGCCATGCCGTTTCCGCTACTCATGCCGTCCTTCATTCGGCGTAGACGCCGGCCGAGGCGCTCCGCAAGTTGATGACGTGCGCGCCAGAGGCGTGCTTTCAGGGTGTTCTCGGTGACGCCGAGCTTCCTGGCGGCCTCGCCGGTGGAATAGCCTTCGACTTCGCGCAAGAGGAAGGCGGTACGAAGGAGAGGCGAGAGGTCGTCGAGGTTCTCGTTGATCATTTCGCGGATTTCCGTACCTGCATAGACCTGCTCGGGATTGGGCCCATCATCGGCGAAGCGCTCGGCGATGGGCAATTCGTCTTCGTGCTGGGTATCGTCAAGAGAAACTGCGGGACGTGCTTTGGCGCTGCGGCGCTTCATCAGGGCGGCGTTGATGACGATGCGCGTCAGCCAGGTCGAGAACTGCGAGCGGCCCTCGAAGCGTTTGAGGTTGCGGTAAGCGGAAAGCAGACCGTCCTGCAAAGCGTCTTCGGCGTCTTCGGCATTACCGAGGACGCGCAGAGCCGTCTGGAACAGTTGGCGCTGATAACGGCGAAAGAGGGTCTCGATCGCTTGGGCGTCGCCACGCTGGCCGGCGCGAATCAGCTTCTGTTCGCTCAGCTTCGGATCGCTAAGTTGCGGAGTACTCATCACTTGCGTTGCCATTTGCTCCCCCCATATAGCTTACTAAGAGTCGTTACAAACTTAAAGGTTACAGATGGACTGCAGGCTCAGTGCACAGGTATCCCCCCATGTGCCTTGGGCCTCTTCATGAACAAAAGAATCGGGATGATGGCGAAGAAGACGACGCCAAGCATCTTGAAATTGTCGAGGAAGGCGAGCATGGTGGCCTGCCGCTGAACCATGAAGTAGACCATGCTCTGAGCGCGGTTTGCGGCACCGGGACCAGAAGAGCCTCCGGCCATGAAACCGCCGGAAAGGCTGACAAGGGTTTTGTGGTAGGCGGGGCTGAAGGGGTTGACGTGCTCCATGAGATGAGCCATGTGGAATTGGGTGCGCCGCTCGAGCATGGTGGTGACGGTGGCGATGCCCACGCTGGCGCCGATGTTGCGGGCAAGATTGATGATGCCGGTGCCCATGTTGGTCTTTTCCTTGGGAACGGAGGCAAAGGCGGCGACGTTGATAGGAATAAACAAGAAAGCCAGGCCAAAAGCCTGCAACATTCTTCCCAGAACGGCGTGGCGGAAATCGAGACTCAAGCTCCATCCAGCCATGACGAACAAGGCGGAGGCGGAAACGGTACAGCCAAAAGTGATGAGATAGCGCGGGTCCACGCGAGAGACGAGGAAGCCCACGACGGGCATGCAGAACATGATGAGAAGGCCGCCAGGAGAGAGGGCGAGGCCGGCGAGTTCGGCGGAATAGCCGAATAGTTCCTGGAGCATGGTTGGGATCAGCATGGTGCTGGCATAGAGCACAAAGCCGAGGAAGAACATGGCAGTGGTGGCGATGGCGAAATTGCGGTTTTTCAGCATGCGGAAATCGACCACGGGGTCTTTGGCGCGGAGTTCCCACAAAACGCCGGCAACGATGCCGGTAATCATGAGGGCGAGGAAGATGCGGATGAAGCCGGAAGAGAGCCAGTCATCGCGCTGACCCTTATCAAGGACGATCTGGAGGCTGCCGAGGCCCAAGCTGATGAGGCCGAGGCCGATGTAATCGATGCGGAAGCCTTGAGTGAGCTTGACGCGCTTCATGTGCGGCGGATCGGACACGAGCAAATACGTAAGAAAAAGGGAGATGATGCCGACGGGGATGTTGATGTAGAAAATCCAGCGCCAGGAATAGCTATCCGTGATCCATCCGCCGAGCCACGGGCCGATGGTGGGGGCCACAACCACGGCGATGCCGTAAACAGCAAAGGCCATGCCGCGTTTGCTGAGCGGAAAAGTGTCGGCCAAGATGGCTTGTTCGCTGGGCTGCAAACCGCCGCCGCCGGCGCCTTGCATAATGCGAAATAGAACCAGCATTCCGAGGCTGGGAGCCAGACCGCAGAGGAAAGAACTTACGGTGAAGAGGGCGACGCAACTCATGTAGAAGCGTTTGCGGCCCAGGATGGAGGAAAGCCATCCGGAAAGCGGCAGCACGATGGCGTTGGAAACGAGATACGAAGTGAGGACCCAGGTGGATTCGTCCGCACCGGCGGAAAGGCTCCCGGAAATGTGCGGGAGCGCGACGTTGGCGATGGAAGTGTCCAGCACTTCCATGAAGGTGGCCAGCGTGACGGTAACGGCAATCACCCAGGGGTTGACTGAGCCGTCCGGCATACGCAGTTTCGATATCAGTCTCTGCAGCATAGCTCGTTAGTTCTGCGATTCGTCTATTTGGTAATTACAGTTGCTTCGACGTTCATGCCCGGGCGGAGCACGGCCACGTCCGTGGGAATTGGATCCAGGATAATTTTCACCGGGATGCGCTGAACGACCTTGACATAATTGCCGGTGGCATTTTCCGGCGGGAGCATGCTGAGTACGGCACCGGTGGCGCCAGAGATGGAATCAACATGGCCGGTAAAGGTCTTGTCGTAGGTATCCACCTTCAGATAGGCCTTTTGGCCAGGTTTCATTTTCTCAAGCTGAGTTTCCTTAAAGTTGGCGGTGACCCAGACGTCGCGCAGGGGCACAACCACGAGCAAGCCCTGGCCCGGCTGGACGATTTGTCCGGGCTCGACTTGCTTGTGCGTGGCAACGCCATCCACGGGAGCGACGATGTTGCAGTAGCTGAGATTGAGGAGGGCGGCGTCAAGCGCGGCACGTGACTGGTCCACCTTTGCGAGTTTGGCCTGGGCGTCGTCGGAACGCATGGCCACACGGCGCTGGTCGGCATGGGCGGAACTAACGCCTGCCTGGGCCTGTTCGACGCGGGCTTTGGCGGCTTCGAGCATCGCCCGTGTGACGTCCACATTGCGCTTGGCTTGGGCAAAGCGCTGTTCATCGGCGGTGAGGGCGCTGAGGCTGGCATCAGCGTTGGCTTTGGCGGCGTCAAATTGCTGTTTGGAGATTTCACCCTTTTCCATCAAGGGCGTGTAGCGTTCGAGGTCGGACTTGGCGAGTTGGGCGTTGGCTCGGCTGCGGTCCACGTTGGCCTGGGCAACAGCGAGGTCCGCGGTTTGCGCTTGTTCGTAGGAAGATTGTGCCCGGAGCAGGTCGGCTTGAGCGCCAGCGAGCTGTGCATCCGCGCTGGATTGTCCGCTGGCGACGGTTTCGCTGGTGCGCGGAACATCCACGCCAGCCGAACGCGCTTCGCCTTCCGCCAGAGCCAACGCGCCCTTGGCTTGATCCACGGCAGCCTGATAATCGCCCGGGTCGATCTGGGCGAGAATCTGGCCGGCCTTCACGGCTTGATTGTCATCCACGAGCACTTTGGAGATACGGCCAGAGATCTTCGCCGCGATAGGAGTGATGTGGCCGTCAACCTGAGCGTCGTCCGTCGTTTCGCGGTTATGAAAATATAAAAAGAGTCCAATCGAGAAGGCCAGCAGCAGCACCCCGCCGATGATCAGCAGGCGCCGCGTTCTGGGGCTGAGAAGGCCCTCGGGGCTCAAATTGGGCTTGCGCGGCTCGGCTGGCGGCACTTTGACGTTTGCCGCGTTTTCCAGTCCAACTTCAATTTCAACACTCATCGGCCCCTCATCCTTACTTCGAGTACGTCTTTTCCATTTGTCCAACCGAACGCGCGAAATCCGCGCGAGCCTGGTTGAAGCGGTAGAGCGCCAGGATCTGGTTGTCGTTGGCACGCGCCAGGGAATCCTGCGCGGAAATCACTTCGATATTGTTAGCCACACCGGCCTTGAAACGATCGCGGGCCTGGTTGACCTCTTCCTTCGCCAGATCAACACCGAGATTGGCCACCTGAACTTCGCTACGGGCTGAATCGAGGTTTAGCAGAGCGGTTTTCACGTCGAGGGCAATCTGATTGCGCAGATCAGCCCTCTGCTGCTGGAGTTTCTGCACTTCCAGGTTGGCCTTGACGACCTCGGCGCGGATTCTGCCGCTGGTGAACAGCGGGAAATTCACGCTGGCCTGATATTGGTAAGTGGGAATGCCGTTGTTGACGGAAGTGCCGAGATAGGCCCAGTCGCCGTCAAAACGCAAAGAAGGCAGCCAGGTGAATTGTGCTGCCTGCTTTTCGTAGTGAACGACCTTTTCCTCGGCGAGGAGTGCTTTCCACTCCTGACGGCTGGCGAGAGCCGCGTCAATACTGGCTTCGACGTCGGGTTGCGGCGTTTCAAAGAAACTCAGTGAATCCGCGAGCGCGATTTTCTGACGCGGATCGAGGTTCAGAAGTTTGCTGAGGCCAAAAAGCGAAGCATCGCGGTCGTTTTCCGCTTCAATCAAGCGCTGCTTCTCGTTTTGCAGCTCGACGTTGGCACGCAGGGTGTCGATGCCCGTGCCCACGCCTTCCTTTTGCAGGTCAGCGGCTTGATCGTACAGTGCTTGGGCAAGGTCAACGCGCGATTTGGAAGCTTCCACATTGGCCACGGCCCGCAACGTACCAATGTACTGCGATACCACCAGCAGGATGACCTGCTCGCGAGTAGAAAGGCTATTGGCCTGGCTGGCATCCACGTTGCTGCGCGACGCCTGGTACTTTTTCCAAAGAGACAGATCCAGTATGGACGTGCCGAAACTGGGGCCAGCAGAGAAGATCTGATAGGGCCCAATGTGCCCTGGGAAACTAAAGCCCGGGACAAGGGGCTTTCCGCCAAATTCGGACTGAAGATTGATGCGATTGGCAGAGTCCGCCACTTTCATATTTGCCTGAGGCAGCAGGTCCGCGCGAGCGATGTTTTTGTCCTGTACGCTTTCTGCGGCAGTCAGAACAGCGATCTGTTGCGTGGGATTCTGCTTGAGAGCAAGAGCGACAGATTGCTGCAAAGTGAGGCGCATCGTGTCGCCTAGAGGATTCGCCGCGGCCGGCGAGGTGGTTTCCTGCGCAAGCAAACCAGCGGGGAGAAGCAACAAACTAAAAAAAACAGAATAGAAAATGATGGGCGACTTCTTGCGGGAGTCTGCCGGTTTTGCGCCGTTGCCGTCGCGTTTCTCGTCGGACTCAACAATTTCGTTGACGATGGCCTGATTGAGGCAGCCTTCCGCAATGAGCTCGCCGCCCAGGCGATGCATCTCTTTCAGAAGGACCTTTCCGGCATTGTCAATGAAGCTGACGCCGCGCAAGTTGATGCTGCACTTCTGGTTGGGCGAAGCGGCCTGGAGCTCGCGCCAGCACTGTTCGAGAGCGGCGACCCAGGGCCCGGCAAGGCGGCCCTCCACACTTAGCGTGAGGCGTCCTCGTTTGGTTTCCGTCGTGATTCGTAGCATGTCTGATGTCTCTTCCGTAGAATGAAGGAGCAATGCGAAGACCAAAGAATATGAATTGTGGTTTGAAGTAAGATGCTTAGTATTCATAAGTTTAGACCGAGAACGGACGAGAAGCTGTAACAATTAGAGTCCTTATTAGGTCACTTGACAACATAAGGTCACGCTTGCATTGCCCAAATAGTGTCTCATCCCTGCCATTGCGAAGGGCGCTACAACAGAGAATACGAACGATGGCGGCCAGAAGTAACATGGCTATTTATCTAAACATTGTTAAGTCGCAACGAAAAAATATAGCTCTGCTGAACCCGTCATGCAGCCACCCCGGCGACGAGCGTATCCACTGTGAAACAGAGGAGTTGATCTTTATCAACCCAGGGGAACATCTTGGCGGTGATCAGGAGTGCCGTGACTCCATGGATTCCGCACCACAAGGTCTGGCTGATGAGTTCCGCGTCACTAGTGCGCAACTTACCCGCGGAGATGCAATCGAAGACGCAGCGGCGGAGAGAATCGAAGGCTTGCATGCCCGGAGAGTCAGGCTGGACGTGCTTGATCTTGATGTAACCTTCCGGGTGGAGGGTCATGAAAACGACGCGATAATGCTGGGGATTTTCGAGGCCGAACTCGATGTAGGCCCGCAAGCCTCGCTTCAGGCGTTCGAGTGGATCTCCGGGTTGTTCGAGAATACGATTCAGATGCTGGACCAATCGCGCAAAGGTTTCCTGGCAAATCTGATCGAGCAGGTCAGCTTTGTCTTTGAAATATAGATATATGGTGGTGGGAGAGTATTCGATTTTTTCGGCGATGCGGCGCATGGAGACCTGCTCGTAACCTTCTTTGACGAAGAGGTCGCTGGCGGCATCGAGGATTTCCTGGCGGAGGAAACGTTTTTGGCGCGCTTTGCGTTCGAGAAGACCCATGGCTTAACTCCACAGAATAACTTAACAACGTTAAGTTATTCCATGTCAATTGTCAAGTGGCGGTTTGCCGGGGCTTAGCGACGTACGGCGATGGCTTGCATTTCGAAGTGGCCGCCGCGCAGGAGGGAGCCTGCCCCAATGAAGGCGCGTGCAGGGAAATCCTTTGTGAAGTAAGACTTATACGCACTATTGAACTTGTCGTAGTAGGCCAGGTCGCTGCAGAAGACCTGCACGTAGACGAGGTCGTCCATGGTCATTCCCGCGGCGGCCAGGGTGGTTTTGTAGCCGTCCAGCAAGAGTTTGATTTCATCCTCGATCTTGTCCGGAGGCTTGCCGGTTTTTGGATCAAGGCCGATGCTTCCCGCTAGATAGAGAGTGTCTCCGGCGAGGATGGCGTTGCTGAAGGGGGCCTGGATGGGTTTGTCGGGAAGATTGATGGCGCGGCGCGTGGCTTGCGGCGACGGTTTGGAAAGGGCCCCATGGACGGTGAAGAAAGCGGAAACGGCAAGAACAGCAAGGAGAAGAATGACTCGGCGATTCATGCAAACCTCCAGCGGACGATGCGTTGCAGCGTGATAGCGGCGGGAGTGTAGTCCGGTTTAATGGTGGAGGGCAAGTGGGAAAGGCGTGCGGAATTTCCGTTTCCAATTCCCGAGCGCGGGCGTGAAATGAGGCAGTTTCTTACAACTCGGAATAAATCACGATCAGGGCTTTGAGGATTCCCGGGGAACGGGCGCGGTCGTAGGCGCAGCTGCTTTGCTTTTTCCGCCGGCAGCGTAAATTTCTTCGACGATGGCGGCGGCGCGATCCTTGCTGAGGCCACAAGCGGGATCGTTGATGCGGCACTGGGCTAGAGTGAGTTGGCAGCCGCAAGTGCATCCTTCGGCATTGAATTTGTGGAGTGCTACGAGGCGCTGCTCGGGGGTCAATTTGGAGGTGTTAACGCCGGGGAGCATGGTGGCGCGGTCGGCGTGTTTGAGGAAGATTTCGCCGGTGTCCTGGAAGGTTTCGACCTGTGCGGAGATGGGCAGATCCAGCAAGGCGCGGACTTCGGTATCGTAGAGAGCGGGATTGAACAGTCCGACGTGCTTCTGGACAACGCGGCCTTCCGTATTGATGACAAACAGGGTGGGGAGAGCGGGGATGCCGCCGTAGGCGAAACGAATCTGGTTGGTGGAGAGGGCGACGGGGTAGTTGATGCCTTCGGAGTCGATCACCTGTTTCACGGCGTCCTCGTCGTCGTCGTCCACAACCAGGCTGATAATCTGGAGGCGATCCTTGTAGCGATTCTGGAGTTCGATGAGGCTGGGGATTTCCGCACGGCACGGACCGCACCAGGTGGCCCAGAAATTCAGAAGGATGACTTTGCCTTTTGCGGATGCCAGAGAGAGATCTTTGCCGGCCAAGTCCTTGAGTTGAAAATCGGGAGCGGGATCGGGGTCACGCACAAAGCGGATCACGGGCGACTGGGAGGAAGCCAGCAAGGGAAGCAAAAGACCAAAAAGGGCCAGGCCCAGGAGGCAATGGGGGAACAGCTTGCGAGAGCGGAGGCGAATTGTCGGGTGCGTATCCATAGCCAAGCCACTCTAATAATGGGACCAGAGTGCGAGGGAA
>CAYOOS010000084.1:0-12395 GCA_964405585.1 uncultured Acidobacteriaceae bacterium
CAGATAGGGTGGAGGAGATCCGCAAAATATGGGAGGAAAAAGGAAAGCCTCGATATCCAAAAGAAGCAAAAGAAAAAATCCGAGAGTGGGTACCCGAAGTCACAGAAAAATGATTCAGGGAATGATCAGTGCCGGGTGGCGCAGACGGGTAGCCTTGTTCTGACATCTCCCCGATCCCGCGTTATACTCGGCCCACTCGACACTCATGTCGACATCGGCGTTCTTGCCGAGAAGGAGGTGATCCAGTGAGGTACGGTTTACTCTGAGCAGTAGGGAGGCGCTTGTGAGGTTACCGAGCGCCTCTCTGCTTTTCTAGAACTTGTCTCATAAATGCATATTGTGTCGAGCTAGGGTACCTCAGGGGTTAAAACCCCTAAATTTCCGGTGGTTTGCGGCACGGCTGAAGCCGTGCCCTCCCGGCGAGCAATTATGAGATGACTTCTAAAGAGAATCCCATGTACAGGAGAAAACAATGAAGCGAGAGATCGTCAGGACGATCACAGTATCTGTCTTCGTGCTGGCCGTGGTGTTGAGCTCCGCGCGGGCGGGGCAAGCGCCGAAACCCAAGGCGGATAGTGCGGCGAATACCGGACCCGCTACGATGGACTTCGCGGACCACACTGGCTACACATCGCTCTTCGACGGTAAGACCCTGACCGGATGGGATGGGCGGCCGGGGCTGTGGAGGGTCGAGGACGGCGCGATCGTGGGCGAGACCATCCCAGAGAAGTTCCCCGAGCACGCCTTTCCCAATACCTTTCTGATCAACCATGGAGTCGAGGCCAGGGACTTCGATCTGAAGCTTGAGATCAAGGTGGAAAAGGGCGGAGGCAGCGGCATTCAGTACCGCAGCAGCGTCGGCACTCCGTCGGGACCGGTTGCGCACCAGGGCTATCCCGCGGAGGAGCCGCGATGGGTGATGTTCGGCCCACAGGCCGATTTCTGGTACCCGGTTAGCCCAGAGGCGGCGGACAACACGGGGCAACTCTACTCGCAGAACACGTCGCTTGGAGCGATCGTGCTGCGCGGGCAAGTGGTCCAGTCACTGCCCGGCAAGAACCCGCAACAGGTGGGCGTGATCGGAGACCGGGGCAAACTCGTAGACTATGTGAAAGACGGCGAGTGGAACCAGTACATGATCATCGCGCGCGGAGGCGTGATGGTGCATATCCTCAACGGCCAACTGATGGCCGTGCTGATAGACGACGACCCGGCTTCGTCCAACAATGTTTCGGGGCTCTTCGGGCTGCAACTGGAGGGCGTGCCCTGCAAGGTGTCATTCCGCAATCTCTGGCTGAAGAAGATCAATTGAGAAGACAGGCGGGACGACAGGTGACGAGGCAGGGCGGGGGTGTCGCAGCCTTGTTCTGATATCTCGCCAAACCCGGGTTATACTCTCCCCACTCGACATTCATGTCGACATCGGCGTATTCGCCGAGAAGGAGGTGATCCAGTGAGGTACGGTTTACTCTGAGCAGTAGAGGAGGCGCTTGTGAGGTTGCCGAGCGCCTCTCTCCTTTCCTGAGCAGAATTCCACGTCACGGGAGAAAACAATGAAGCGAGAGATCGTCAGGGCGATCGCAGTATCACTTTTCATGCTGGCTATGGTGTTGAGCGCCGCGCGGGCGGGGCGGGCGCAGGACGCCAAAGCACCGTATCCGAACATGGCTCCGGTTGAGCAATACATGATGGCGGATCGCAATGCCGAGATTGCGCTGGCGAGGAGTGCGGCGCCGGAATCCATCGCGCGCGACGCCGAGGTGATGGTCCTTGGAGCACATGGTTACGAAACCGCCGTGAAAGGCAAGAACGGGTTCGTGTGTATCGTGCAACGATCATGGAGCGCCGGAATCGACGATCCGAACTTTTGGAATCCGAAGCTGCGTGGTCCGACCTGCTTCAACCCGCCGGCGGTGCGGTCCTACCTTCCACTGGTCATCAAGAAGACGGAGATGATCCTGGCAGGAAAATCCAAAGCGCAAATGGTTGAAGGCATCAAGGCCGGGTTGGACAAGAAGGAATTGCCGACGCAGGAAACTGGGGCAATGTGTTACATGCTGTCAAAAGACGGGTACTTGAGCGATACAGCCGGGCACTGGCATCCGCACCTGATGTTTTTCGTTCCGCAAACTGGCGCGCAAAATTGGGGCGCAGATTTGCCTGGCTCTCCGATTCTGGCGTCGGAGGACCCTGAGGACCGGTTAACGATATTTATGGTACCGGTGGCCAAGTGGTCGGACGGTACGGCGGATGTTATGGAGAAGCACTGAGATAGCGTCTTTCGCGCCTCCGTCGCTGGAGCGGAGACGGACCGCCTCCCTCCCCCGGCGGGCAGGCAGAAGGCGGCCCCTACTCTCTGAGCAGAAAACCCAAGCGCACAGGCCCATCGAGGCTCAGGGTGAACAGAAGCGCCTGTGCCATGGGTCACGAATCACAAGTCACGATGCACGAGACGTTCTAACGGGCGCGGGCGATGACCATGGTTAAGTCATCGAACTGCTCGCCGGTGCTGAATTGCTGGACGGCGTTCTGGATGGCTGTGACTACACCGGTGGGCGGAAGAGAAGGATTGGCGCGAACCGTTTCGATTAAACGGGCTTCGCCAAACTCTTCGTCGTTGGCATTGTTGGCTTCGGTGACGCCGTCGGTATAAATCACCAGGAGGTCGCCGGGAGCTAGCGTGATGCGCCGGGTGACGCATTTCCAATCAGGGAACAAGCCGATGACCGTGGACGTGGAGGTGAGGCGTTCGAGGGAGCCGTTGGCGCGGAAAAGCAGCGGGGCGTTGTGGCCGCAATTGGCGTATTCCAATTCGCGGGAGTGGTCATCGTAGACCGCGAAGAACATGGTGGCGTAACGGTCGTCGGGGGTGTTTTCGTAAAAGAGTTGATTGACGGATTTCAGGAGGCGCGGAAGATCGTCAAGCGCAATGGCGTAACGGCTGCGCAGGTTGGCCTGGAGGTTGGCCATCAATAACGCTCCAGCAATGCCCTTCCCGGAAATGTCGGCCAGGACAAAGGCGAGATGCCAGGCGGCGGCAGCGAGGGGCTGCGTCGCTCCTCGATCCATCCGCTGCGAGGAACCGAGATCAAGGAAGTCGTAGTAATCGCCGCCAACCTGGCGCGCCTGGATGCAACTGCCCGCGTAGTCCAGGGTGGCGAGCGGCGGCATAACCTGGGGAAAGAGCCGCGATTGCACTTCGCGGGCGATGGCAATTTCTTGTGCGGCGCGCCGATCCAATTCGAGGCGATCGGCGATGTGTTCGGCCAGGCTGATATTTTGAAGCGCGATGGCGGCCTGGCCCGCAACGGAATCCAGAAGGCGTTTGTCTTCGCGGGAGTAGGTCTCTTCAGAAAGGCGCGGGCCGAGAACAAGGAGGCCCACGAGTTGCGCGTTGTGGCCGAGGAGCGGTACGAGGCACTCCGGTGCGAGAGGCAGATACGGAAAATTTTCGATCGCATCCCAGGAATCAGGAGGAGGGACATCCCACGCGCGGCCATATTGCACCAATCGCTGAAAGAAAGGCGCATCCACTTTGAGCGATTCCAGACCGGCGAGAACTTGGCGGCCAATGGCGTGGAGCGTGCCGTCGGAAGCCGCGGCGTAAATGACCAGTGATTCGGGATGCAGCGCTTGCGTGAGATGGCTTTCGAGCAGCGCCGCGAGTTCGCCGCGATCGGAAACCGAGCGCGACTTCTCCGCAAGGTCCTGGAGAATCAGCCGGGCATCGTAAGAACTGCGGAAAAAGGCGTGGTCAATGCGCCGCGAGCCGCGCTTGACGAGCGGGCCAGAGACCCAAACCAGGGCGACACCGAAAAAGGCGCTGAGCGCCATGCCCGCCTGGGAATGTGCCGCGAAGACCGGGGAAAAGTACCTGGCAAAAAAGAAGATGGCGAGGAATGCACCCAGCAGCAACAGACTAAAAAAACCGCGCTGCACCAGAACGTAACGCGCGCTTCGCCGCAGCAATGCGGGGATTTCGAGGACACGGTACTTCACGATGGCGTAGGCGAAGGAAAGCGGATAAACCACCACGGTGAGAATGATGAGGGTGTTCAGCCAGAAGGGCACATGAAGATCCCAAACCTCCTGCGCAAAGCGCTCAAGTACTACGGGCAGAATGCCCAACAGAGTGCCCCAAAGCAGGACGCGCGCCTTGCGGCTAGCTTCCAACGATCCCTGGCTGTTGATGGAGGTGAGAAACAACGAGAAAAGACCCAGGCCCGTGAAGCCGTACCCCAGCGTCATGCGTGGAAAGTGCAAGCTTGGGGAGTTGAGCGGGCCGGACAAGCCTTCCAGCCACTGCAGGTTGCTCCCTTGCAAGTTGGCCACAATCTGGGCGATTCCGAAAAGGAGCGCCACCCATTTCAGCCAGGGTGCGCGGCGCTCGAGCGGCGATTTCTCCGGGAAAACGGCGAAGAAGAGGTAGACCATCGCCGGAATGATCCCCAAGAAAACAGCACGGAAAATCTCCGCCGGAAGCCGTATCCAATTGGCATAAACACCCAAATCGTTGAATGAAGGATTTGAAATGAAAGAGGTAAAGAGCAGCGCGAGCAGCCATGCGTAAGGGTCCTCGATGCGCAAGAACAGAACCGTGAAACCAACGATGAGGAAAAGCACGGGGAACAAGCCCATGATCTGTTTTGCGGCGGCGCGGCCGAAACCTTCAGCGGGAAGCGTGAGGCGGGTGGATTGGAAAACCCCATCCAGGTTCACTGGGGCTGATTTCCCTGCGCGTTGGACGGCAATTTTGACGTGATCTCCCGGAGAAGAGTGGCTCCAAATGTTGTCGAATTGCCGGTACGAAGTGAGCGGTTCGCCATTGAGTGCGATAATGGCATCGCCAGGGCGCAGTCCGGCGCGTTCCGCGGGGCTGTTTGGCGCGACGTTGTATACGGAGATGCAGTCCGTGTCCGGGTTAAAAACCGTATCGCGGCCAAGGTTAAATCCAAGCTCGACGGGATGAGCCAAGCGCCGGTTGTCGTACATCCAGAGACAGGAGTACAAGGTGGTGGAAGCACAGAAAACGACGGCGATGAAATATAAGAGCGGGCGAGGCAATGCCGTCCACGGGCGCATGAGCACCTCGGGGTAAAGCAGATTCGAGTAAGACTAAGATTAGGGCCTGCGGTGAAGGCGGTCAATGGGAGCGATTAGAGAAAAAACGCAGGGATTTTTGAACGCCAGTTGTGAGAGAATTCGCCCAGTATCGCGCAACCAGGAAAATGCTGGTAGGCAACGTGAATCCCAGCCGATGAAGAGCTACTTCGCAAAAGGAATCTGCTTCGCCGTGTGGCTGCTGCTCGTTTTGAGCGGGGCCGCGCGGGCTGAGAATATCAAGCAGATTCAGCCGACCGGCTATGTGACCGACCTCGCCGGTATAATTCAGCCGCAAACAAAAACGAACCTGGAAGCGATGTGCACGGAACTGGAACAGAAGACCGGCGCGCAGATGGCCGTCGTGACGGTGAAGTCGCTGGATGGCGATGACGTGCAGACCTACGCCAACGATTTGTTTAAACAGTTGGGCATCGGAAAGAAGGGGCAAGACAACGGTGTGATGCTGCTGGTGGCGCCGAACGAGAGAAAATATTGGACCGAGGTAGGCTACGGGCTTGAGCCGGTAATTAACGATGCGAGAGCGGGAGATGCCGGGCGATTGCTGGTGCCCTATTTCCGCAAAGGCGATTTCAGCGGTGGAATTGCCGCGACTGCCTGGCAGTTGGCAAAATACATTGCCGATGATAAAGGCGTGACGTTGACGGGCATGCCGCAAATGCGGCAGGTTGGCCACGAAGGAGACGATTCCAGCGGCGGCACAGTGTGGCTCTTCATAGGCCTACTCGTTATCTTTCTGCTGATACGAGCTGTCAGCGCTGGGTCCGGACGGCCGGGCGGAGGAATGACGGGCTTTTTGCTTGGCTCCCTTTTGGGCAGCACGATGAGCGGAAATCGCGGCGGATGGGGCGGTTCGAGTGGTGGATGGGGAGGCGGCGGAGGTTGGGGCGGTGGAGGCGGGGGATTTGGTGGATTTGGCGGGGGAGCGAGCGGCGGTGGCGGAGCAGGCGGGGGCTGGTGAGAAAACTTTTTTGATTGTGGGTGATGGCGATGGAAGCAAAGTTGACAGAACTGGTGAGCAGGTTGAAAGAAGCGGCGGGCAAAAACCTGGAATCGGTGATTCTGTACGGTTCCGCGGCGCGCGGTGAATTCCACGCGGGCGTCTCCGACCTGAATGTGCTTTGTACGCTGGTGCAGATTGACGTGAACGAGATGCAGCGCCTGGCGCCGGCCGTGCGCTGGTGGATTCAGGAAATGAAGGAACCGGCGCCGCTGTTTTTCCTGACGGAAGAGCTTCAGCGATCGACTGATGTGTTTGCGATCGAGAGTTTGGATCTTAAGCGTTCGCATCGCGTGCTTTTCGGAAGAGATGTGGCTGCCGATCTGCAAATTCCCATGAACCTGCATCGCGTGGAGCTGGAGCACGAATTGCGGATGCTCCTGCTGCGGTTGCGGCAGCATCTGCTGCACGCCGGCCGGAATGAACTGGAACTTCTTGTGGTGCTGAAGCGCTCGATTTCCAGCGCAGTGACGTTGCTTCGGCACACGCTGCTGGCGTTTGACGAAGAGCCTCCGCAAAACGTACAAGGTATTTTTGCGCGCATCGAGGAACTTACGGGGGCAAAAGCGGAAGCGTTCCTGCAGATTTACGGCTATCACGATGGCGGCGCGATGGAAGGGGATTCGCTGGCCGCGTACGATGCCTACATGCATGCGCTGGAAAAAGTGATTGTGGCGCTGGACAAAGGAGTGCCGAAGACGCAGTGGCAACGGGTAGCGCATTAGATTCCGGAAATCTCAATTCTCGAGGTGCTTATGAAAGCGGTGATCGCAATAGTTGTGGTGCTGTTGATTCTGGTGCTGCTGGCGCTGCTGGTGGGCGGAGCGTATGTAGGCCGCCGCAACCAGATGGCCATCAAGCGCGAAGCGGTGAATGCGGCTTGGGCGCAGGTGGATGTGGTGCTGCAGCGGCGCGCGGACTTGATTCCGAACCTCGTGGAGACAGCCAAGGGGATCGCCATACAGGAGCAGACGGTGTTTGGAGAAATCGCCAACGCCCGGGCAGCCTTGTTGAGCTCACAGACGCCGACGGACAAGATCGCGGCGAACGGGAAATTGGACTCTGCGTTGATGAAGTTTCTTGTGGTTGTGGAGCGGTACCCAGATTTGAAATCCAACGAGAATTTCCTGCGTTTGCAGGATGAGTTGGCGGGGACGGAAAATCGCATTGCGGTGGAGCGCCGCCGTTACAACGACACGATTCAGGACTACAACACGTACATTGCGCTCTTTCCGAATAGTCTGGTGGCGGGCTTCGCGGGATTTGCCAGGAATGATGCGTACTTTAAGACGGAAGAAGGCGCTCGGCAGGCGCCTAAGGTGAATTTCGACTTTAACAAACCGGCGGCTGCACCGGCGCAGCAAGCGGCGCCCGCGCATCCGTAGTCGACGAGAACGATACGTCATAAATGGCCTGCTATTCGGTCCGGCATGCCTCAGGGGTTAAAACCCTTGAATCTCAGGGGCTGTTCGGCACGGCTGAAGCCGTGCCCTCCCGCGAGTCATCTTTGAACTCGGTTGGAGTCTAGTGGCCGCTTTTTGACGCGAGCGCCTAGGCGAGGAATTCGCTTAACAGTAGGTGAAAATGGTGCACGCCATTTTCGCGTTTCACGGAATAACGGCCGCGATCATAAAGAGCGGAATGCAGGCCGCGCTGAACCGATTCGCAGATCCCGATGTCTTCCTGCTGGACCTGATCGCTGAATTCCACGGCCTTGCGGATGCGGTCCTGAATTTGCGGAGACTGCTTCTCGTGGAAATACCACTCGAATATGGTAAGCGTGCGGTCGGCTGAAATAGGCACCACAAGATTCACGGAAACATTGTCCGGATAAATATTCAGCATGAGGTTGGGAAAAATCCAGAAGTACAAGGCTTCGTTGGCACCCGTGCCCGGTGGGTAGAAACGCCCAGCGGCATCTTCCGGCTTCATGGCGCGAATGGGCGCGAATTGCTGCGAGTAGTAGCGGAAAGTGTCCGTGCGGTACTGCGCGTAGTCGATTTCCTTCATCAAACCCGGATGAGCGATGGGGATGTGGTAGCCCTCGAGATAGTTATCAACGTAGACTTTCCAGTTGCAATTGATCTCGTAGTCTCTGCGCTCGACCAATTGCAGGTCCTTGAAGCTGAAACCACGGGCCTGCTCCGGAATCTGGCCGAGATAGTCACTTAACGGCGGCGCATTGCCGTCGAAATTGACGAAGATAAACTCTTCCCAGACTTCGCAGCGTAGCGGGACGAGACCCATCGTGGAGCGATCGAAGAACTCGACGCCATCCACTTCCGGCGTGCCAATCAAGCGGCCATCGAGGGTGTACGTCCATCCGTGATAGGCGCAACGCAGAACATTCTTGCAGCCCGCGCCAACTCCCACGGGGCCCGCGCGATGACGGCAGACGTTGCTGAAGGCGCGAAGCGTCCCTTCCTTGTCACGACAGATTAAAACGGGCTCTCCGGCGACATCGGTAGTGAAAAAGGTTTCAGGGTCGGCAATCGTAAGCGGCTTGCCGTTCACTTCGCCGCAGGGGTGATTCAGCATGCCAACCCAT
This sequence comes from uncultured Acidobacteriaceae bacterium, assembly GCA_964405585.1. Classification (GTDB taxonomy): domain Bacteria; phylum Acidobacteriota; class Terriglobia; order Acidiferrales; family UBA7541; genus Acidiferrum. Next base: position 8,670 of record CAYOOS010000084.1, read on the forward strand.
TGCCAGGTGCGGCGGAAGATGCGGTCCTTTTCAAGAGCGAGTACCTCGGGATCGATATAGAAACGAGAGGCGAGCGTCTCCGCACATTCCAGTTGCGGGTTGATATCGAGGTGGAGCGGCTTGCCGGTCATGGGTGGGCCAGTATGGCCAGCTCAGAATTTACGTGTTTCTTGGCGGGACCAGCGTTCGATTACGATTTTGGATTCGGTGTAGAACTCGACGGCGTCTTTGCCTTGCGCGTGGAGAATTCCGAAGAAGCTTTCTTTCCAGCCATTGAACGGGAAATAGGCCATGGGCGCAGCCACGCCGATGTTGATGCCAATATTGCCAGCGGGGGCTTCGTAGCGGAACTTGCGCGCTGCCGCGCCGCTCGTTGTGAAGAGGGACGCTTGATTACCGTAGGGGCTCTTGCGAATGAACTCGATGGCCTCGTCAATGTCGCTGGCGTGGATCAAGCTGAGTACAGGACCGAAGATTTCCGTAGTGGCCAGGGAACTTTCCGCCGGAACGCCGTCCAGAATCGTCGGTTTCAGAAAATTTCCGTTTTCGTAGTTGGGTACTTCAGGATTGCGGCCATCCACAATCGGCTTGGCGCCTTCACGGATTCCGGTGGCGATCAGCGATTCAATGCGTTGTTTGCTTTCCGGCGTGATGACCGGCCCCATCTGCACACCGGCATCGAGACCGTAGCCGACCTTGATCGAAGAAGCGGCTTCGGCAATGGCGTCACGAAACGTTTTCTGGGCCTCGCCGATGGTCACCGCAACCGAAACAGCCAGACAGCGCTGCCCCGCGCAGCCATAGGCCGAATCGCTGATAATCTGCCTGGCGAGTTCCATGTCCGCGTCCGGTAGAACAATCACGTGATTTTTCGCGCCGCCCTGGCACTGCATGCGCTTGCCGCTGGCCGCGGAACGCTGGTACACATGCTTGGCTACCGGCGTGGAGCCCACAAAGCTGACCGCGCGAATCGTTGGATGATCGCAAATCGCGTCCACAACTTCCCTGCCGCCATTGACGAGATTCACGACGCCCTTGGGAATCCCTGTTTTATCGACGAGTTCAACGATGCGCCGCGCGCTTAGCGGCACACGCTCGCTTGGTTTCAAAATTAAGGTGTTGCCGCACGCAATGGCGTACGGCAGGAACCAGAATGGGATCATTGCTGGAAAATTAAATGGCGTAATCGCCGCAACGACGCCGAGCGGCTGGCGGATTAGCGTTTCATCCACTCCCGGCGTGATGTCTTCCAAGTTGTAGCCCTGCATCATCAGCGGAATGCCGCAGGCCACCTCGACATTTTCGATGCCGCGGCGGAGTTCGGCCTTCGCTTCGGCGAACGTCTTGCCGTTTTCCAGCGTGATCAGCCGGGCAAGCTCATCAATGTGGTCTTCCAGAAGATTCTTCAGCTTGAAGAGATACTGGATGCGCTCCCCGGGCGGCGTGCGGCGCCATGCGGGAAAGGCCTGAGCGGCGGAGTGCACGGCCACATCCACATCCGCCTTCGAGGAAAGGGGCGTGCGGGCGATGTGGTCGCCGGTCGCCGGATTCGTCACATCCAGGAATTCCGTGGCGGCAGACTTATGCCACGCTCCTCCAAAATAATTATGGATCTCGAGTGCTTGCGACGTGAGGCTACTGCTCATGATATTTGCTCCGTGCCTCCGGAAGCGCTCCGGCAGGACTTGCCATATGAAGGATAGCGGCTGGGACGACCCGCGTGACGAGGCAATAGTTTACCAAAATCAAGTAATACCCGGTGGACTGGATGAGGGGCGAACGCCGGTGGGAGAACTGGACGAAACTTTGCAGCTGCAACGATCTACTTTACGGCTGCGTACGCCTCATAGGCAGCGCCGATTAGGGGGGCGGATTCGTTCAGCACGATGGACACCGGAACCTTGTCCAGGATCTCGGTGAAGTGCCATTTGTCCTTGAACGCTTTGAAGAAAGTTCCATCTTTCATTTTGGCGAGAATTTTCACGGCGATCCCGCCGGCGATGTAAACGCCACCGAGCGCCAAAACCTTCAACGCAAGATTGCCCGCCTCCGCGCCGTAGATCGCGGTCCACAGATCGAGCGTGTCCACGCAGACGGGGCAACTCCGGTCCAACGCGCTCTTGGTGATGAACGGAGCGGGATCCGCGTCGGGATCGTCAAAGATCGGATGCTTCACGCTTGGCGCGATGAATTCGTGAAGCGTCCGAAAACCGCGACCAGACAGAATCACTTCCCCGCTGACTTGCGGATAACGGCGCAACATAAAACGAAGCAATTCAAGTTGGCGCTCTGTGTGTGGCGCAAAATCAGAATGGCCGCCTTCCGACGGCACCACTTTGTATCGCGAGCCATCCCAGAAAAGGATGGATTCCCCGAGTCCGGTTCCTGCCGCAAGCAACGCGCGGGTGGCATAGGGAACGGCTACGCCCTCATTCAAAACGCAAAAATCTTCGGTGGGAAGGTGCTGCAGGCTATGGCCGGTGGCGCCCAGGTCGTTCATCAAGACGATTGGCCTGACGTTCAGCTCCTGCGCCAGGTGTTCCGCATCCACGACCCAGGGGAGATTGGTTGCGTGAATGCGATTGTTGATCACGGGTCCCGCGACGCCAAAACCGGCAGCACGCACCTTTTCATTGCGGAGGTAAGGCTCGGCCTGCAGAGAGAATTCCTTCACCAGGAGATCAAACTGGGCAAAACTCTTGCTTGGAAATCGTTGCCGATAGACAAATTCCAGTTTCCCGTTTTTTTCGGCGAATAAAGCCAGGTTGCACTTGGTACCGCCAACGTCACCGGCGAGAATCACTGAGCCTCCGGATAAACATCATGCATTAAACCGATTTAAGAGGATGCCAATGAAAAATGCAAGGTTTTCCTTTGGGCTTCTCCCCCGGATGGTCATTTCCGCGCTATGGGTTGTACCACTGACGCCCTTCGCGTTCGAGCAACTGATCGGACTCGCGAGGACCCCACGTGCCCGAAGCGTATTGCGGGACGCTGACGCTTTTCGCCGCACTCCAGACGTCCAGGATGGGATCCACCAGGGACCACGCCGCCTCGACGGAATCACCGCGATCAAACAGCGTCGCGTCACCGCGCAGGCAATCGTTCAGCAGGGTGGCATAGGCACTGCGGGAGACACCGCCAAATCCTTCGCGGTAGCTGAAATTCATGGTCACATTGCCGATGTTCATTTCCGTGCCGGGCTTCTTGGCTCCGAAGGAAAACGAAATCCCTTCGTCGGGCTGAATATTCAGAATCAGGCGATTGGCTTCCACATCTTTTTCGCGAAAAACGATGTGGGGCGCGCGCTTGAATTGAATCATGATTTCCGTGGTGCGTTTAGCCAGGCGTTTCCCGGTACGCAAATAAAAAGGCACGCCGGCCCAGCGCCAGTTATCGATCAGCAAGCGCATTGCCACAAAAGTTTCCGTACGCGAATTTGGACTTACATGAGGCTCCTGGCGATATCCTGCTAAAGACTTTTCGCCGATTTTGACGGGAGCGTATTGGCCGCGCACCACGGATTGCGCCACCATTTCCAAATTGAAGGGCCGGATGGATTGCAGGACTTTCAGCTTTTCGTTGCGGACAGCGTTGGCATCAAAAGAAGCCGGGGGTTCCACAGCCGTCAGCGAAGTGAGTTGCAGCACATGGCTCTGGATCATGTCCCGAAGGGCACCGGCCGTTTCGTAGAATCCGCCGCGGCGTTCGACGCCCAGGGTTTCC
>CAYOOS010000085.1:0-4597 GCA_964405585.1 uncultured Acidobacteriaceae bacterium
GAAATGCTCGGCGATCGCTGGTCCTTGCTGATTATTCGCGACATGATGTTGCGCGGCTCGCGAACCTTCAAGGAATTCCTGGAATCCCACGAACGTATAGCCTCCAACATTCTCGCGGATCGCCTTCGAAAGCTAGCGGCCTACGGCATCATTGCCGCGCAGCACGATTCCTCGGACGGCCGCAAGCAGATCTACCTGCTCACCAAAAAAGGCATCGATCTCGCTCCGGTCCTCACCGAAATGGTCCTCTGGGCTGCAGCCCACGAAGATACGGGCAACCAAGCCCTCGTCCAGCAAATGAAAAAAAATAAGAAACAATTCCTGGCCTCGATTCGTCAGCGCTGGGCCCACGATACGCCCTACCCTAGCTCGCACTGAGCCCACACGAACGTTCCGGTGACTTCCTCTTTCTGCCCAACATCCAATTCGTTCTACTTTTCGCGTCCAATTTGCACAGATGTTTGACCGCTTTACCTTATTCTTATAAGATGGTTTCTCCAATGAAAAAGTCCCGTGGCCATTTCAACATCGTCCTGAGACCGGAACCTGAAGGTGGGTTTACAGTTATCGTGCCAGCGCTTCCTGGCTGTGTTACCTATGGCCGCACTCTGGTCGAGGCGAAGAAATTGGCCAAGGACGCCATTACTGGTTATGTCGCGAGCTTAAAGAAACACAACGAACCGATTCCGACGGACGATGATTCGCTGGTTGCTTCGCTCGATCTCGAGTATGCCGAAGCTTCCCGCCGTTAAGCCGCGCGAAGTCGCCCGCTTCATTGAAAGCTGCGGCTTCCTTCTCGATCACGTTTCCGGCAGCCACTTCATTTACTTCAATCCGGTATCCAAGCGCCGTGCCGTAATTCCTCGACATAATCGCGATATTCCAAAAGGCACGCTCCTCTCCCTATTGCGAGAGGCAGGATTCACTCGGGAAGAGTTTCTTGAGTTCCTGGAGAACGGATAACCTCGTGTGAGCGGTGCGGGCCCCCGAGCCCCCGGAATTCTTCATGCACCCCGGTCGCTCTTCTTGACCCCTCCCCCCTCTCCCCCATAAAATTATTGTTTACACCGTGATGCTTTGCTTCATTCTATTGTTTCCATCGATTGAGCTCTTCTCCCGGCCCGGCGGCCACCCGCTGGGCTGCGCTGTTTTTGGGCCGTCCCAAGGATTCCCGATTTTCGATTTTGCGATTTCAACTTTCGATTTTCTTCCGAGGTTCTCATGATTGAAGGTCCTATCACCGAAGGTCTTACATTCGACGACGTCCTCCTGCTCCCTGGCAAATCCTCTGTCCTACCCACCGAAGTCGACACCGCCACAAAATTCACCCGCAATCTCTCGCTGAATATTCCTCTTTCCTCGGCCGCCATGGACACCGTCACCGAATCGCGTCTCGCCATCGGCATCGCTCGCCAGGGCGGTATTGGCATCGTTCATCGCAATATCCCTATCGATCGCCAGGCCGAGGAAATCGATCGCGTCAAACGCTCTGAATCCGGCATGATCGTCGATCCCGTCACCATTTCCCCGGACATCACCATCCGCCAGGCCCTCGAAATCATGAACAAGTACCGCATCTCTGGCCTTCCCGTCACTCGCGGTACGCGCCTCACCGGAATCCTGACCAATCGCGACCTTCGCTTCGAGAAAAATCATAGCCAGCTCGTCGGCCAGGTCATGACCAAGGACAATCTCGTCACCGTTGCCGTTGGCACCACCCTCGAAGAAGCCGAAAAAATTCTCCAGAAACACCGCATCGAAAAGCTCCTCGTCGTCGACCAGGATTTCAATCTCAAGGGCCTGATCACTGTAAAAGACATCCAGAAAAAACTGGAATATCCCCGCGCCGCGAAGGACAACCAGGGCCGTCTCTACGTCGGCGCCGCCATTGGCGCCACCGGCGATTTCCTCGAACGCGCCGTCGAAATGTCCAAATGCAAAGCCGATGTTCTCGCCATTGACACCGCCCACGGCCACACCGAACGCGTCATGGAAGCCATTAAGGCTATTCGTCACCGCCTCCCCGAGATGCAGCTCATCGCTGGAAATGTCGCCACCTACGAAGGCGCCAAGGAACTTATCTCCCTCGGCATTGACGGCCTCAAGGTCGGAATCGGTCCCGGCTCCATCTGCACCACGCGCGTCGTCACCGGTGCTGGCGTTCCCCAGCTTACGGCTGTGATGGAAGCCGCGAGAGCCGCCAAAGACACCGGCGTTGCCATCATCGCCGATGGCGGCATTAAATATTCCGGTGACATCACCAAAGCCATTGCTGCGGGCGCTTCCTGCGTCATGATCGGTAGCCTCTTCGCGGGCACCGAAGAAGCTCCCGGCGAAACCATTCTCTATCAAGGCCGGACCTTCAAGTCCTACCGCGGCATGGGCTCCACCGGCGCGATGGAAGCGGGCTCCGCCGATCGCTATTCCCAGGAATTCGCGGAGCGCGGCAAGTCCGTCCCCGAAGGCGTCGAGGGACGCGTCGCCTACAAAGGTCCCCTCGGCGGCCTGACTGATCAGCTAGTCGGCGGCCTGAAGAGCGGTATGGGTTACGTCGGCGCGCGCACCATCCCCGAACTCGCCGAAAAAGGCCGCTTCATCCGCATCACCGCTGCCGGCCTCCGTGAATCCCACGTCCACGACGTGGTCATCACCAAGGAAGCCCCCAACTACCGCATGGAATAATTTGGAGCGCGGCTGTTTGTGGTTGGCTTTCCACTCAATCAGGGGTTGCCGTCCGAATGATCTTGAGGGCGCCCCATCCTTCGCGAAGCGTACGAAGGGTGGGCTCTTCCGATCTAACCTCAAGCTCCTCATCTCTTCGCTCTTCTCTTCGCTCTTCTCTTCGCTCTTCTCTTCGCTCTTCTCTTCGCTCCTCGTTTTTCTCTTCCCCTTCACTCCACCTGCAATCCCTTCATGCTTCGTTTACAATGGAATGTGAAACCAAACTCCTAATGTCCCCTTCCGAACCCTGGCGCAATCCTCGCCCCGCTCCCACCCTCGATGAGGTCCGCCAACGCGTCCCTCCCAAATCCATCCTTCCCGCGTGGCTCCACGCCTGGTGGCCTGCACTGCTCTGGGGCGCCGTCATCTTCACCGCCTCCACAGACACTTTTTCCGCCGATCACACCGCCGTCGTTATTGGAACCGCCTTGCATTGGTTCGTTCCTGCTCTGAGTGCGGCGACTTTTGAAATCATTCACTTCTTCATCCGCAAGACGGCCCACCTGACGGAATACTTCATCTTCTATCTCCTCCTCTACCGCGGCATTCGCGGCGCCCGCGCCGGTTGGCACTGGTCCTGGGCCTTCGCCGCTTGGTTCATCGCCGCCGCCTACGCCGCCCTCGACGAAATCCATCAATCCTTCGTAGCCTCACGCACCGCCTCGGTCTGGGACTCTCTCCTCGACTCCGCCGGCGCCCTCATCGCACTCCTCGTCCTATTGCTGATCCACCGCCTGCGCCGTCCCCGCCCCTCCCCGTGATCCCGCCGCCCATTCGCCGATCTCAGCTTGTCATCCCGAGCGTAGCGGCCCGACTTTCTCTCTCGCGCAGCTCTCTGGCGCGTCGACATCTGCACCTCTTTTCCCAAATACCTATAGTAGTGACGTACCGCAGTGGTATACACCCCAATTCCGCAATGTCAACAAATGCAATTCCATTCAGCTCCAGCCACTTGCCAACAAGTGAGCCCTATTGAACAGCTTTATAGATTTGCCTGTGTCACCTTAAGCGTGTCGTCGAGCCTTTCCATCCGCGCAACCCGCAGAAGCAAAGCAACATCGGGCAAGCGAAGGATGATCTGGCAAGGTACTAAAGATGCGTATTCAGCGCTCCATTCATTTTCTGCTTTTCCTTTTTCTAGTGTTGGCCATTCCGGCCACTTTGTTCGCGCAGTTCGGTGTCTCTATCACGGTTGCTCCGCCAGAGTTGGTTGCGTACTCGCAACCACTTTGTCCTCAGGAAGGCTATCTGTGGACTCCCGGTTACTGGGCTTACGGTCCGGATGGCTATTTTTGGGTGCCCGGCACATGGGTCGAGCCGCCCGGCGTTGGCTTGCTCTGGACTCCAGGTTACTGGGGTTGGGGTAACGACGCATACCTTTGGAACGAAGGCTACTGGGGCCCTACCGTCGGATTCTACGGCGGCATTAACTACGGATATGGCTATGGTGGTATCGGCTACCAGGGCGGATATTGGAATAACAACCAGTTCAGCTACAACAGATCCGTGAATAACGTAGATGTTCGGAACTTCCATAACACTTATCAGAAGGCCGTAAGCAACGGCAGGGCCGGAGGCAACGTCAGCTACAACGGCGGAACCGGCGGAACAACCGTTCGAGCGACCCCTTCGGAAGAGACTGCGGCTCATGAGCGTCATACCCCGGCAACGTCCGCACAAACAGGTCATCAACATGCCGCCAGCGGGAACCACGAACTACTGGCATCTGTGAATCATGGCAGGCCGCCTATCGCTGCAACTTCCAAGCCGGGAGAGTTTGCTGGCAAGGGTGTGGTAGCCGCCAAGGGTGCTGCGCCTGCGAACAAGGCAGCTGCGAATAAGGCAGCCGAGAACAAAGCGGCCGCAACTCGCACGA
>CAYOOS010000085.1:4697-12261 GCA_964405585.1 uncultured Acidobacteriaceae bacterium
GTGAGAATAAAGCAGCTGCGAACAGGGCCACCGAGAACAAGGCAGCCGAGAACAAAGCGGCCGCAACTCGCACGAGTGAGAATAAAGCAGCTGCGAACAGGGCCACCGAGAACAAGGCAGCCGAGAACAAGGCAGCCGCAACTCGCACAAGTGAGAATAAAGCAGCTGCAAACAAGGCCACCGAGAATAAGGCAGCCGAGAACAAAGCAGCCGCAACTCGCACAAGTGAGAATAAGGCAGCCGAGAATAAAACGGCCACTCAAAGAGCGCCGCAACCGGCGGCCAAACCGGTTCACATGAAAACCAGCCCACAACCATCACATCAGGCTGCTCCTCGCGCGGAAAGCGCCCCGAAGCCTGCCGCACAACATCAAGCTGCGCCCAAGCCTGCAGCAGCACAACACGAAGCTGCTCCCAAGCCCGCCGCTGCACAACATGAAGCTGCGCCCAAGCCTGCCGCTGCACCAAGATCCGAACCGCCGCGTAAGTAAGAGTCAGCCCGCGGAGAAATAGCCCTAATCGCGACAATACGGCGTGGTCCTATTAGGACGGCATGCACAATGGGCATAGGGGGAGCGGGCGAACGCTCCCCCTTGCCACATCACCGCACAGTCGGGTCACCGTGCCGTCCATCCCCCATCAATCAGAATCGTCTCCCCGGTGATCAGCGATGCCGCTGGTGACGCCAGGAACACCACTGCCCCCGCCACTTCCATCGGCTCTCCGATGCGGTGCAGCGCCGCGATGCGCTCCACTGTGTCCGCTCGGAACATCGCATCCGCCAGCGCGCTCTCCGTTCCCGGCGTATGAATGAATGTGGGCGCCACGGCATTCACCGTGATGTTGTGCTTGCCCCATTCCACCGCCAGGCATTTCGTCAAATGCGCAATGGCCGCCTTCGTCATGCAATACACCGATTCCGTCGGCAGCGCCGCAAACCCCGCTTGCGAGCTCATGTTGATGATCTTCCCGCTGCGCTGCTCGATCATCCTGCGCCCCGCCGCCTGGCTCGCAAAAAATGTGCCCTTCAAGTTCACCGCCAACGTTTGATCGAAATCCTCCTCGCGCACTTCCTCCGCGGGGTTTCCCGGCGCAATCCCCGCGTTGTTCACCAGGATGTCCACCCGCCCGAACTGTCTCACCGTGTCGTCCACGGCGCGAAAAATCTGCTCCATCCTGCTCACGTCCATCTGCAAAGGCAGCGCCTTTCTCCCGATCTTCTGAATCTCCGCCGTCAATCCCGCATCCGCTTTGACGTCGCGCAGTCCCAACGCCATATCCGCGCCCGCGTGCGCCAGCGCCAGCGATATCGCGCGCCCCAATCCCCGCGCCGCTCCCGTCACCAGCGCCACCTGCCCGCTCAGCTCAAAGTTCGGATACTCCATCGCCATTCCTCCTCGCTGCACCGCCCGAGTATATCTCTTCCCCTCCCGGCAAAAACAAAACGCCCGCCCCGGTTTCCCGGGGCGGGCGTCGCAGCCCATGCACGATCCGCCTCGACGCGGATCCTGCGATTCCGTATTAGCTCTTTTCCTCGACGGCCTCCGCCACCTTGCTCTTCTCTTTCTTTTCCTTCTTCTTGAACTCGTAGCTCACCAGTTCCAGGATCGCCACTTTCGCTCCATCCCCCACGCGAATTCCCGCGGGAATGATGCGCGTGTAGCCGCCCGCGCGATCCGCGAACTTCGGCGCGATCTCGCTGAACAGCTTCTTCGTCATTGCCGGCGTCATCAGGTACGCAGCCGCCTGCCGCCGCGCCGCCAGCGTGTCTTTCTTTCCGAGCGTGATGATCTTTTCCGCCACCGGCCGCGTCGCCTTCGCGCGCGTCAGCGTTGTAGTGATCCGCCCGTGTTCAAACAGGTTGGTAACCAGGTTGCGCAGCGTCGCGCGGCGGTGCCACGGATTGCGCCCCAGTTTTGATCCCGACTTCAGGTGTCTCATCGCCTCTTCCTTCTTAGGAGGCCGGGGCTTCAGCCCCGGCTGAAATGCTGTTCACTGATAACTGATATCCGATATCTGTCTCTACAGCCCAACCGTGTCTTCCGAAGTCGTCGGTGGCATCGATGTCTGGCTCGGCAGCGGCGGCCAGATAATCCGGCCGTGCTCGTCGAACTTCATCCCCAGACCAAGGCCCATCTTCACCAGAATGTCCTTGATCTCGTTCAAGGACTTCCGGCCGAAGTTCTTGGTCTTCAGCATTTCGTTTTCGCTCTTTTGCACCAGTTCGCGGATGGTCTGGATGTTCGCGTTCTTCAAGCAGTTGTAGCTGCGCACGGAAAGTTCCAGCTCTTCCACCGAGCGGTCCAGATGTTCCAGCCGCGGATCGTGCACGATGTCTTGCGGCATCTCCACGTTTTCCACCGGCTCCTCGAAGTTGATGAAGATGCTCATGTGGTCCTTCACCAGCTTCGCCGCCAAACCAATCGCATCCTGGGGCGTGATGGCGCCGTTGGTCCACACTTCCATCATCAGCTTCTCGTAGTCCGTCATCTGTCCAAGGCGCGCCGATTCCACCGAGTAGTTCACCTTGCGCACCGGGGAATGTACGCTGTCCACCGGAATGTATCCGATCGGCAGGTCTTCGTCATAGTTGCGGTCCGCCGCCACATAGCCGCGCCCGTTCTTCACGCGCATCTCGATCAGCAGCTTTCCGCCTTCGCTGACCGTGGCGATGTACACGCTCTTGTCGAGCACCGCGAAGTCGGCATCTTCCTCGATCTGCGCGCTCGTCACCACTCCCGGCGCTTCCACGTTCAGGTAGATGGTCTTCGGCAGGTCGGTGTTCAGCTTGATGGGAACCTGCTTCAGGTTCAGGATGATGTCCGTGGCGTCTTCCACCACTCCGGGAATCGAGGAGAATTCGTGCAGCACGCCCTCGATCTTCACCGCGGTGATCGCAGCGCCTTCGATCGAGCTCAGCAGCGCCCGCCGCAACCCGTTTCCTACCGTGGTACCCCAGCCCCGTTCAAACGGCTGCGCCGAAAACCGGCCGTACCGCTCCGTCAGCGATTCCAGCTCAGACGCAAGACGCTTCGGTTTCTGAAATCCCTTCCACATCGTGTTCCTTCCTTCCGTGACCGGCGTCGCCGGCCACTTAAGCCTTTACCCTTCCCTCGACCGCGTGTACAGAAAGTCCTTAGTTGATAGTTTTAAGTAGTCAGTAATGCGTTCTCCGACTGAAAACTCAGAACTTAATACTTACGACTGCGTTACTTCGAGTACAGCTCGACGATCAGCTGTTCGTTGATCGGCGGCGTCTGCACGTCTTCGCGCTTCGGCAATGCCACCACCTTGGCCTTGAACTGCTCGCGCTCCTGCTCCAGCCACGGCACCAGGCTCTGGCTCTGCGCCACGTTGCGCGCTTCCAGCACCATGGCGTTTCCGTGCATCTTTTCCTTGATGGCGATCTCTTCGCCCACGTTCACCTGGTAGGACGGGATGTTCACCTTCTTCCCGCTGATCCGCACGTGCCCGTGCAGCACCAGTTGCCGCGCCTGTGAACGCGAAGACGCCAGGCCCGCCCGCCAAACCGTGTTGTCCAGCCGGCGTTCCAGCATGATGATGAGGTTTTCGCCCGTCGGCCCCTTGGCGCGTTCCGCTTTCTCGAAATAATTGCGGAACTGCCGCTCCAGCAGGCCGTACGTGCGCTTGACTTTCTGTTTTTCGCGGAGCTGCAGGCCGTAACCCGCAATCTTCGCGCGCCGTGATTGTCCGTGCTGTCCCGGCACAAAGTTACGCTTCTCGATCGCGCACTTGTCCGTGAAGCATCGCAATCCTTTTAGAAATAGCTTCTGCCCTTCCCTACGGCATAGGCGGCAGACTGCATCTCGGTGTCTTGCCAACTTCTGTTCTCCCTTCGCGAAACTCTCTTAGTTCTAAGTCATAAGTTCTCAGTCTTAAGTAAAGCCTCTGAAACTCACCATCTTAGAACCATCTAAAATCCTTCGATCCTCCGGTCCGACTCAAAACTTACAACCGAAAACTGATAACTGCCTCAGACGCGCCGGCGCTTTGGTGGACGGCAGCCGTTGTGCGGAATCGGCGTAACGTCGCGGATCGCCACGATGTGCAATCCCGCCGCCGCCAGTGCGCGCACCGCGGATTCGCGGCCGGACCCCGGCCCCTTCACCTTCACTTCCACGCTCTTCATCCCGTACTGGTCGCGCGCGGTTCCCGCGGCGGACAGCCCGGCCTGCTGCGCGGCGTACGGCGTGCCCTTGCGCGAGCCCTTGAACCCGATTGCTCCGGCCGAAGAAGCGCACAACACGCGCCCGTCCGGATCCGCAATGGTGATCTGCGTGTTGTTGAAGGAAGCGGCTACGTGCACAATGCCGTGCGGCACGATGCGCTTCTCGCGCTTCTTCTTGAACTCTTTCTTACGCTTACCTGTGGCGGCCGGTTTCGCCGGTGCTGCTGTTGCGTCCGGTACCGCGTTCTTCTGCTCTTTTGCCACGATTGACTCCGTAGTTCCAAATAATAAGTCTTAAGTTCTAAGTTGCAATTCCTAGGTTCAAGCAGTGAAGCCGTTTTGCTTGCCACTTAAAACTAAGAACTAAAAACTGGTTTCCTCAGCCCTTCTTGCCCTTGATCTGTTTCTTCCCGGCCACCGCGCCGCGCCGTGGACCCTTCCGCGTGCGCGCGTTCGTGTGCGTCCGCTGCCCGCGAACCGGCAGGTTGCGCCGGTGACGAATCCCGCGATACGCCTGCACTTCGATCAGCCGGCGAATGTTCATCTGGATCTCCTTCCGGAGATCGCCTTCCACGCGCCCTTCCGCCTCGATAACGTTGCGGATGCGGTTGACTTCGTCTTCCGTCAGCTCGCGGATCTTCTTCGTGAAATCCACATTGGCCTTTTCGGCAATACTCTTCGCGCGCACCTGCCCGATGCCGTAGATCGAGGTCAACCCGACCCACAAGCGCTTCTGCGGCGGAAGATCAACACCAGCGATACGTGCCATGGTTGGTCAAGTCCTTTCAACAACTCTGTCGTGCTTGCTTCAAGCCCTAAGTTCTAAGTTTTCAGTTCTAAGTAAATCCAACGCCTTACTGACTACTTAAAACTAAGAACTAATTACTGTCTCACCCCTGCCGCTGCTTGTGCTTCGGGTTCACGCAAATCACCCGAACCACCCCGCGGCGATGGATCACCTTGCACTTGTCACAAATCTTTTTCACGCTTGCCCGTACTTTCATGGAACCAACTCCTCGTTTCAGTGCTTCGCTTCTTGAGTTCTAAGTCCTAAGTTCTCAGTTCTAAGTAAGTCTCCGCTTCTCGTACGTCTCAAATTCCAGGTCTTACGCTCTCGCTTTTCTTTCTTTACTGACAACTTAAAACCGAAAACTTATCACTTGTACCGGTACACGATCCGGCCGCGTGTCAAATCATATGGCGAAAGCTCCACCGCCACCTTGTCGCCCGCCAGAATCCGTATAAAATTCTTGCGCATCTTCCCGGAGACATGCGCCAGCACCTGGTGCTTGTTCTCCAGCTCGACGCGGAACATCGCGTTCGGCAACGGCTCGATCACCGTCGCCATCACTTCAATCGCGTCCTCCTTCGGATTTCCGGAGTCGCCCTTCTCTTTTTTCTCGTACGGCTGCTTGGCCATAAGTTCCTGTGTTCTAAGTTCTCAGTAATAAGTTCTAAGTAAAGCCCGGTTTACTTGGAACTTATAACTTAGTACTCAGAACTTCGTTCCCCCACACCGGCCCTGTCATCTCTCTCGGCCGGGTCAAAATCCACGGGCCGTCTGCCATGACCGCCACGGTGTGCTCGAAATGCGCCGAAGGACTTCCATCGGCCGTTTCCGCAACCCACTCGCCGCGCATCGCCACTTCCGCCCTGCCGGCGTTCACCATCGGTTCGACGGCGATCACCATACCTTCCTGCAAGCGCGCCCCGTGTCCCGGCTCGCCGTAGTTCGGCAGGTTCGGTTCGTCATGCATCTTCGTTCCGATGCCGTGCCCCACGAACTCCCGCACCACCGTGTACCCGTGCTTCTCAACCCAACTCTGTACCGCGTACCCGACGTCGCCCAAGCGATTCCCCGGACGCATCTTGTCAATCGCGCGGTCCAGCGATTCCCGGGTCACATCCAGGAGCTTCTGCAGCTCCGGGCTGATTTTTCCCACCGGCACGGTTACCGCCGAATCGCCGTAATACCCTTCCACTTCCATGCCGAAATCGATCGAGACGATATCGCCTTCGCGCAATTTCCGCTTCGGCGACGGTATCCCGTGAACGATCTCGCTGTTCACCGACGTGCAGAGCACGCAAGGATACCCGCGATACCCTTTGAACGCCGGCCTTCCCGGCCCTTTCGCGATGATCTCCTCGGCGCTCTTCTCGAGGTCCATCGTCGTCAGCCCCGGTTGCACTTGCGCCCGGAGCGCGTTCAACACTTCGTGAACCACCTGGCCCGCGCGGTACATCTTTTCAAGTTCGGTGGCGCTGCGTAATTGAATCGCCATTTCCTTACCGCGTTCCGCCGATCCCTTCCAGGCTCTCGAATATCTGCTGCTTCACTTCCTCGAAACTCTTGCTGGCGTCGATGTCCTGAAGAAAACCCAGCCGCCGGTAATACTGCACCAGGGGCGCGGTCAGCTTCTCGTACGCATGCAAGCGCTCGCGGATTACTTCTTCGCGATCGTCCGGCCGCTGAAGCAATTCGCCGCCGTCGTTATCGCAAATCCCTTCGACCTTCGGCGGGCGGTCGTAAATATTGTAAATCTCCCCGCCCACTTTACAGGTCCTGCGCCCGGTCAATCGCCGCAACAGCACCGACGATCCGATGACCATGTGCAGCACGAACGGCTGAAACAACCCATGCTGCTTCAGCAACTCTCCCAGGTACTTCGCCTGGGTTACCGTCCGCGGAAAACCGTCGAACACAAATCCGTAACTGCAATCCGGCCGCTCGATCCGTTCCGCGACCATCTTGAGCACCAGCGAGTCCGGCACCAACTCGCCGCGCTCCATGATCGGCTTGGCTTTCAAACCAAGCGTCGTACCCTTGCTGACATGCTCCCGCAGCATGTCTCCGGTCGAAAGATGCGGTATGCCATAAACCCGCGCCAGCTCTTTCGCCTGCGTCCCTTTTCCCGACCCCGGCGGCCCCAGAAAAATGACCGCGCGGTTGAGTTTGCCAACGGGACGCTCTTCCGCCGCCACGGTTCGTCTCCCTTAACGACGGCCGCGCAGACGTCCCTTTCGCGCAAAGCCCTCGTAGTTCCGCATGACGAGTTGTGCCTCGAGCTGCTGCACGGTATCCATCGCCACGCCCACCACAATCAGGAGCGAAGTCCCGCCAAAATAAAATGTCACGCCCAGCCCGTTCAAAATCCACTGCGGAAAGCGCCGGTCAAACCAGTCGCCCCCCATCCACCACGGCAAGTGATTCAGGTGAATGCCCGCGATCATCCATTCGGGCAACAAACAGACGATGGCCAGGTACACCGCGCCGATAAACGTCAGCCGTTTGAGGATCAGGCTCACGTATTCCGATGTGGTGCGCCCCGGGCGTATCCCCGGAATGAACCCGCCGTTCTTGCGCATATTGTCCGC
>CAYOOS010000086.1:0-12154 GCA_964405585.1 uncultured Acidobacteriaceae bacterium
CGCGCCTGGAAGAACACGTCGGGGTTCTGCGCCGTGCCGCGGAGTATCGGACGATCCGGTGACATGGCGCGCTCGCGATGCTGGCGCACAAACTTGTCATCAATCAGCGCCCGCAAATCGTCATCACTCAGCGGCTCAATCATGTTCACTTCGTGGGAAGTGCGGAAGCCGTCGAAGAAGTGCAAAAACGGCACACGAGATTCGAGTGCAGCGGCTTGGGCGATGCAGGCGAAGTCACTCGCTTCCTGCACGGAATTCGACGCCAGCAAACCGAAACCTGTGGTACGTGTAGCCATAACGTCGCTATGGTCGCCAAAAATGGAGAGAGCGTGCGTGGCCACCGTGCGCGCGGCGACGTGAATTACGGCGGAGGTCAATTCCCCGGCAATCTTAAACATGTTGGGGATCATCAGGAGCTGGCCCTGCGATGCCGTGAAGGTGGTGCCCAGCGCGCCCGCCTGCAGTGCGCCATGCAACGCACCCGCCGCGCCTCCTTCGCTTTGCATTTCAATGACATCCGGGATGGCGCCCCAAATATTCGGTTTCTTTTCAGAATTCCATTGATCGGACCACTCCCCCATCGGGGAGGACGGCGTGATCGGGTAGATCGCGATCACCTCATTGAGGCGGTAGGCGACGGCTGCGGCGGCCTCGTTGCCGTCGACGATAGACATTTTGCGGGTCATTAGGTTTCTCCGGGCAAGCTTTCAGAAAGGTATCAAGAAAATGGTAGGCTGCGCGGCAGTTGAAATCAATGGAAAGTACGATGAAAGAAGGGCAAGGACGACCCGGGCAGTCGGACATCGTTTGTTGTGACGTGCGTCACTGCGTGCTGTTCACTTTTCCGAGTCACTTCTTGCCAATTCGCTCGCGCGGAGGGCAGCTCATTCGTATATTGCGCAGAGGCTGAAGCGGCTGGGCAAGCTGCAAATATCCAAAACGAGAGAGCTATTAGGTACTTTCCTCGAAGTCCATCTCCGCTTCGGGAAGCTTGTCGCCATCTCTGGAGGCCCATACATACAGCGTCGGCAAGAGAAAGATGCTCATCACCAGGTCGGAGATCAGGCCGCCGACGATCACAATGGCGAAGGGCCGCTGCGAGTCGGAACCGATGGCGTGCGACATGGCTGCAGGCAATAATCCAAACGTGGCCACCAGCATGGTCATCATAATCGGCCGAAGCCGGAGCACGGCGCCCTCGATTGCGGATTCTTCGATGGAGTGACCTCTTACCCGCAATTGGTTGATGTACTCCAGCATGATGACACCGGTTTGTACGGACACTCCAAAAAGAGCCAGGAAACCAACGCCGGAGGATACGCTAAAGTGCGTGCCAGAGATTAATAGCGCTAGCGTGCCGCCAATAGGCGCCAGCGCCACGTTGGCGAGAATGAGCAGCGCCCATTTGAACGAGCGAAACATGGAATAGAGGATTATAAAAATCAGCAGAATGGTGATTGGCACGATGACGAAAAGACGTTTCCCGGCGCGTTTCTCACTCTCGTATTCCCCTTCCCAATCTATGTGATACCCGCGCGGCATCTGCACCTGGGCGTTTACCTTCTGAATCGCCTCCTCGACAGCACCACCGAGATCCCGTCCCCGTACGCTGTACTTAATGGCAATAAAGCGTTGGTTGCCTTCACGGTAGATTTCCGAAGCGCCGTCTCGTTCCTCGATTCTGCAAAGCTGTGCAAGAGATACGCGCTCGCCGGAGGGTGATAGCAAACGAATGTTCTCAATGGCTTGCCTGGTGCCACGGTACTGGGGAAGATAACGCAATACCAAATCGTAGCGCGCCTCTCCCTGGAGAACTTGAGTCAATGCGCTTCCGCCCACCGCGGTCTGGACGGCATCCTGAACGTCCGCAACGTTGACCTGATAGCGCGCGGCCTGCTGCCGGTCGACGGCTATGTTCAAGTTAGGCTGGCCAAGCACTTGCAGAACTCCCAAATCTTCGATTCCCTTGACCCCACGCATGACGTTCAGAATCTGATCCGCCTTTGCCTCGAGGACCTTCAGGTCATCGCCGTAGACTTTGGTGGCCAGTTCACCCTTAACGCCGCTGACCGCCTCTTCCATATTGTCTTCGATGGGTTGGGAAAAACCCCAGATTACGCCCGGGATTTTTTCCAATTCGCGGTTCATGGCCGCGATTACCTCTTCCTTGTCCTCGTGGAACACAGGACGCCATTGTTCTTTGGGTTTCAGGCCAACGTAATATTCGGTGTTGAAGAAACTGGTCGTGTCCGTACCGTCATCCGGACGCCCCGTTTGACTGGTGCATTCCGTTACCTCGGGAAAAGTGCAAAGTAAAATGCGGGCCTGGTTGGACAAGCGAATTCCTTCGCTGGGTCCGGCGCTGGGAGCAAGCGTGCCGCGCACCCACAGCGCCCCTTCATCCAGATGCGGAAGGAATTCGGAACCGATCACGCTGACGGAAAGATAGATAGCGATGAGCAAGCCTGCCAGCGCCACGCCCACACTGATCAGACGGTGCTCGATGGCCCACTTCACTGCTTCACGGTATATCTTGGTAAGGAATTCCATCACCGGGTTGTGCCATTCGCGCGCGCCCTTCTGAAAGAACAAACTTGCCAATACCGGAGCGACGAGCATCGAGAACACCAAGGCCCCCAGCAAAGCAAAAGCCACCGTCCAGGCCATGGGCTTGAACAAGCGCCCTTCGACTCGTTCCAGCGTGAAAATTGGCAGGTACGCCGTAATAATAATGGCGATGGCGTAGAAGACCGGACGCTGCACCTCGTGCGCGGCATCGCGTATGCGATCCATCGGAGTCTTGAGGGCATTTTCCTGATGGCCCAGATGGCGGATGATGTTTTCCACCATCACCACGGCGCCATCCACAACCATCCCGAAATCCAGCGCCCCGAGAGACAGCAAGTTCGCGGGAATGCCTCGTAGCTTGAGGCATGTTGCGGCGAACAGCAAAGAAAATGGAATGGTTAGCGCGACAATGACCGCTCCGCGGACGTTGCCGAGAAACAAAAACAGAATGATGACGACCAGGATGATGCCTTCCGTCAAATTGTGCAGCACCGTTTGAGTTGTGTAGTGCAACAATTCGCTTCGATCGATGAATGGAACGACCTTTACGCCCGCAGGCAAAATGTGATCATTCAATTCCCGCACTTTTTCGTGGAGGCCTTCCAAGGCCTTCTCCGCATCGGCACCCTTGCGCAAGAGAGCAATGCCCGAGACGACGTCGTCGTTGTCAACAATCCTTCCATCTTCGCAGTGAATCGCCCGGGCGAATTGGCCCAGGCGAATCTTTGGTCCCTGCGTGACGAAGGCGATGTCCCGCACGCGAATCGGCGTGCCGCTTTTGGTCAGGATAACCGTGCTCTCGATGTCCTGCACAGTTCCGACGAGGCCCACCTCGCGCACGTTGATTTGCTGCAGACCGGCCTCGACGAAGCTGCCGCCGGCATTCATGTTGTTGTTCGTGAGTTGCTGCTCGACCTGCGCCAGGCTCAGGCCATAAGCGATCAGTTTATTGGGATCAACACGCACCTGATACTCGCGTTTCGGCCCGCCGAAACTGGCCACGTCCACAATATCCGGAACGGCTTTCAGATTCTTTTCGACTACCCAGTCCTCGATGGACTTAAGCTCCATGACGTCGTATTGCGGATTGCTGCTGCGCAAAGTGAAAAAATAGATTTGCCCAACAGGGCTCCAGTCCGTGCCCATGCTTGGCAGCACGCCCGGCGGCAGAGAAACCTGGGAGAGCCGCTCCAGAACCCTCTCGCGGTTCTTGAAGTTGTCTTCGTCGTCATCGAAGATGAGCTTCAGGTCGGAGAGCCCGAACAGCGAGAACGAGCGGAGATGCGTTACGTGCGGAATCCCGTTCATCACGATTTCCAGCGGAATGGTCACCTGCTGCTCGACTTGCTCCGCCGAAATTCCAGGCCACTGTGTGATGATCTCGACATAGTTGTCCGCAACGTCTGGGTACGCTTCGACGGGAAGTTGATGGAACGAAACTGCGCCCCACACAAACAGCATCAGCGCCAGCGCAAGAATAAGGAGCCGGTTCTCCAGGGCGAAATCGACTAGCTTACGTATCATTACTGTTCAACCGTGCTCTGGAACGTCAGTGCGTCCGCGATGACCTTGTCTCCGGGTTTGATGCCCGAAACAATCTCCTGCTGGTTCCCGGGGAGCATGTCTCCGGGAACCACTTCAAGGCGCTTGAAATGTCCTGCGCTTACGGGTGCATAAACCCACTGGCGATCATGCAAGTGCAAAATGGCGGATGCGGGAACCGCAACGCGCAATTCGGGTTGCTTTCCGTAAAAGGTCGCAGTGGCGAACATGCCGACGCGCAGCAATCCGGGGTTAGCCACCTCGAGCCGGACCTTTGCAGTGCGGATGGTGGGATCGAGAACCGGCAGGATGTTGTCAACGCGGCCTTTCAAGACCTTATTGGGATAGGCATTCAGGCGAATATCCGCAGTCTCGCCAATATGCACGGCATCCAGATCGTTCTCGTAGACATCGCAAATAATCCATACATAGGAAAGATCGGAGATGGTAAAGGGATTGGGAGCGCCCAGACCCTGAACTCCCGCAGCATTGGTGACTTGTTGGTCTGTGATCACCCCGGAGATGGGCGCGTAAATGTCCACGATGCCGGATGGATGGTCCTTGTCAACGCCGAGAAGCCGCAACTGTTCGGCGGCCGTATCGAGATCTACCTTGGTGTCCTGTTCGGTGTCCTCGGCTTGTTCAAGTGCGCTTTTTGCGATGGCACCTTTTTCGTAAAGAGTCTGCGCTCGTTCCAATTGTTGGTGCGCCAGACGCTCGTCATTCACAGCCTTCAGATAAGCCTGGTAGGCAGCCGAGACATCGTTGCTCCTAACTCTGAGCAACAATTGTCCCTTCTTTACTTCGTCCCCCAAACGGGCCTTGATTTCCACCACGCGTCCAGCGGCCAACGAGATCACCGGCACGGCACGCGCGATATCGGGCTGCACCACACCCGTAACATTCAGCGCAGGCACTGTCTTATGTTCAACTGCCGTCGCCAACGGAAACTGTTCGGGGTGCTCAACTTTGAAGTTATTCGCATCCATCTCCGCCTCGACAGAGGCCGGCGGCGGAGCCTCAGCTTTCTGGTTCGCTTTGTCCTCCCCGCACCCGGCGAGTACAAAAGTCAATGCCACGCACAGAACGCCCTCCAGCAATACCCCTGGGCATACCCTCGCAAGGCATGCAAAGCGTTTGTTCGTCATGGAATCGCCTCCCGGCGTACCGCAAGAATTCAGTTTTCCCCGTGTTACCGCCAACTCCTCGCTCTAATACTGCTTCGATGCGGGCGAAGGGTAAGCGGAACAATACTTCCAGATACATTAAATAGATGTTACGAAGATAGAGTGAAAAAACTCAGGAACAGGAGGCGATCGCAGGCGGCGAGCGGCCAGACTTCCCTTGACGAAAGTCCGCTAAACTCATCTTGTGCAGTCCCACTAGCAATAATTTCGCATTGCACTGCGCGTTCGTGCCACACACAGCGAGACCTTCGATACCAAACGTGCACCGGGTTACTTGCAGGGCGCTGAATTCCCCCTCCAGTTCACGCGCGGCGTTCCAGCGTGTTCTTTCATCCCTCTCGAGTGCTGGGAATTGTCCCGCGCGAGCCTGCGTGAAATTTCCGTGTCCATCATTTAGAAGCACGGCTACAAACCGGGAATCCAAGGCGGTGGTAACGATCAGGTCTATCGCGTCATCACCGTTGACGTCTCGCGGCTCTAACAACAGCCCGCCCTGCGGCCCGTTTATTCCAATCGCTGTTTCTTCACCCGCGCTCAGTTGCAACCGGATGGAGTAGC
Source organism: uncultured Acidobacteriaceae bacterium (assembly GCA_964405585.1). Lineage (GTDB taxonomy): Bacteria > Acidobacteriota > Terriglobia > Acidiferrales > UBA7541 > Acidiferrum. Next base: position 5,856 of record CAYOOS010000086.1, read on the forward strand.
GCGTCCCAATTACCGCGTCTCGCTCGATTTCTATCGTTGCCATATCCGGCTTGCGGTCTCCGTCGAAGTCCGCGATAGCAAATCGTGGTGCGAAACCGCTCGCGCCGGCAAAAGTCCCTTGGGCAGCCGCAGCGGTGGCACGACCCAAAAGTGGTACACAGGCACAGAGGCAAAGCAGGCCAAGGCTTAACCGCGTCACCGTGGCGAAGGGCCGTCCGCTATGGAAGCTCTCACACATGCGAGCGTCTATTGTATCGCAAACCTTACAGACTTTTACCAGAGCCCAGTGACTTGTTTGCCGAACTGCAAAACCGGATTGCGTGATATGTGTCACAATTGCGTGTGACGAATACTACGGCGCCCCGTGCGCTCTACACCATACCCTTTTCTCTCCGCGCAGCTTGGCTTGGCCTTTATTTTGCTTCTCTGGGGCTAATCCCGGGATCGATCGGCGCTGCACAGGCAACATATTGAATGCATTACTGATAGCCGCTACGATGGAGCGGGTTGCCATAGGCAAGCCACGTTCAGTCCGCGAGCGGACCGGGTTCGTTATCCGCTCCCTCGCGGCCAAACTAACAGGCGCGAGGACGACCGACCGGGTAAAGGAGTAGTCGAATTCATGGCCAACAATGCGGAAAACACGGCGCCGTCACCCACGTCGAGCTGGACCCCGGGGCAAGTAGCTCTCCTCGCCTCCGTGTGTCTGGTCCTGGGATTGGTCGGCGGCTACTATATGCCCATCGGCAAGGCTGCCAACGTCGCTCGCCCCGCTGCCGTCGTGGGCGGCCCGAGCGCTCCCCATCCAGCAGCAACCTTGGAACAGATGAAAGCCGTGGCCGACGCCAAATCCGCGCCGCTCCTCGAGAAACTCAAAACGACTCCAAACGATCCAGCCCTGCTGGCGCAAGTCGGGGCAATCTATGGTTCGATGCACCAGTTCAAGCAAGCCGCTCAGTACTACGATAAATCGCTTAAGCTGGATCCGAGGAACATTCCTGTTCGCACCGAGCTTGACTAGTTCTTGTATTACGACGGCGACGTTGTTGGGGCGCTCGCGGATTTAGACCAGACGCTGAAATACGATCCCAAGGACACAAATTCACTTTTTAATATGGGCATGATTCGCTGGAAGGGGAAGAAAGATGCTGCGGGGGCTATCGCTGCATGGGAAACGCTACTCAAGGCACATCCCGACCTGGATCGCCGGCCCATCGTCGAAAAAATGATTGCCGAAGCCAAGGCAGGTGGCCAGGTGAAGAACTAGCCCACGCCAGCATTCAGAGCAGAAGGAGTCACACAGTGCCCGAGATCAAAACAACAACTGCCAGCGTGAACTGGACCTCGGCTCAGGCTTTCGCCGTCGCGTTGATCTGCCTGTTGCTGGGACTGGCGGGCGGTTGGTTCATCCACAAATCGACCGGCTCGGCACACGTCGCGAGTGCAGTGGCGCCTCCGGTTGCTCCCAGCGGTACTCCACCGGCCGGTCCGTTCGGGCCTTTGGCCACCGTGCCCACTCCCGAACAATTAAAGAAGATGGCGGACACGCAGGCTGCTCCCCTTCTGGAGAGCCTGAAAGCTGATCCCAACAATGCCGAGGTGCTCATCCGCATCGGCAACATCTATTACGACATCAAGCAGTACCCGACGGCAATCGATTATTACGAGCGTTCGCTTAAGCTGCAGCCGGCCAACACCGCCGTTCGCACGGATATGGGGACGGCATATTGGTACTTGGGAAATGCGGACACCGCGCTCGCTGAGTTCAATAAGGCTCTCACATATGAGCCCAACAAGGCCAACACCCTGTTCAATCTCGGGATTGTGAAGTGGCAAGGCAAAAACGATACCAAGGGCGCGATTGCAGACTGGCAGAAACTGCTCGACACCAATCCAAACTACGCTGCGCGCGACAAAGTGCAGCAGTTGATCGATCAGGCGAAATCCGGCTCCCATGCACCCATTTCCAACTAGCTTTGGAAGGCGGCAATGAAAACTCCCAGACTTCTGGCGGGCGCAATCCTCTCCTTTTGCTTCTTTCCCTGCGCCCTTTGCGCTCAGTCTTCACTCAAATCGCAATTCATGTCTCTCGAAGAAGCTCGTCCAGTCCTCTCCGGCATGTCTGGTTCACTTCCCGACGATATGAAGGGTCCTGCAACACAGGATGCCGCCGCTTGGTCGGCGTGGGTGCTGAAACAGGATCATCAAATTCGCGAACGGCTGGATCGCGGCGAAGAGGACACGCTTACCAATCTTCTGCGGTTCGGTGTCACCTTCACCAAGGAATACCGTATTGACGATGAGTACCTGCCCAAATATGGCAGCAGTTCCCTGGTCAACGCTTTCGCCGAGAATCGAGCTAATGACTTGATTCGCGCAATGGCTTCCTCCAACCCCAACGAGGGCATTGCCCACATGCGCGCCTTCCTCGAAAAGAAGGGCTATTCCTTTAAGACCCCCGAGGATCGCAAGAAGATCAAAAAGTACCTGCTCGATAATCTGGCCCGGCTCCGCGATGAGTATCTCCACTATCTTGCACAGCCCAAGGACGATTCCCGCTTTCAGCTTTTTCAGCAGCGCGGCATCTCTCTCGACACCAATCTCTGGCCCGATTATCTGATTGATGAGCATCTGCGACACATGGCGGAACAGGGCCTGCTAAAACCCGGCAGCGTTCATCGCGTCGCGGTGGTCGGCCCGGGCCTGGATTTCGCCAACAAGGAAAAGGGCAACGACTTTTATCCTTTGCAGACGATTCAGCCTTTTGCCGTGCTGGATTCCCTTTTCCGGCTGGGCCTGGCCGATCCCGCCACCGTCGAGCTTTACACGCTCGACATCAGCTCCGACGTCAACTTTCATCTTGATCGGGCCAGAAAGAACGCCGCAGCAGGCCGCTCCTATACGGTTCAGCTTCCCTGGGACACTTCTGCCCGCCATACTTCCGAATACCGCAGTGGGTTCGTTAACTATTGGCAGAAACTTGGCGATCACATCGGGGAATCCGTCGCACCCATCGCCGTGCCTCCGGGCGCGGCCGCAGAAACACAAACGCGCGCCGTCAAAATCAGGCCTGCGATTGTCCGCCGCGTCACGGCCCTGGACATGAACATCGTTTATCAGCATCTGCAACCCGGTGCACAGCCGGGCTTCGACCTCATCATCGGCACGAATATTTTCGTGTACTTCAACGCCTTCGAGCAGTCCCTCGCCCGCGTCAACATGTCGCTGATGCTGAACCCTGGCGGCTTCGTTCTATCGAACGACAAATTGCCTGGCACGGTGCCTGCCGGTCTCGCCGATTCACTCACTACCGCACAAATCGTCGCCCGCGATCCAGATATGACTGAGCTGATGTTCTGCTACCAAAAGTAAAAGTAACAGCGCTTTCCGCCGTAGCTACACTTATGGGTATGTGTGATCGCGGCCAGGGATCGCCTTGCGCTCACCCGGGGCTGAATTGATCTTCTGGACTTCCTGGGCATTCAGGTCGGCGAGGATAGCGAGCATTTCCTGTGCTTGTTTCGGCTGGCCCAGCTTTTTGTAGACGCGTGCCAGGTGCCTGTAGACCGCGGGATTGCGTGAATCCAGATGGCGGCCTTTTTCAAGATAAGGGAGGGCTTCGGCTGGTTTGTCATCGAGAAGCAACAGGTAGCCGAGGGCAATGAGCGCCCGGGCGTAGTTGGGCCGCACAGCCACGCACTCCTTCAGAGCGGATTCCGCCTCCGCAAATTCCGGTTGTCCGGGGCTTGCGCCCGTGCGCAGAAGCGCGTCGCCGAGGATTGCCAGGGTTAAATAGTTTGCATGGTGTTCCTGAACGGCTTCGCGCGCCGCTTGAATCGCAGCCGGCAGATTGCCCTCGAGAAAATTCTTTTGGGCGGCAGCATCGAAGGCAACTTCGGAATGGGGATCGAGAGAGGCGGCGAGATCGAAATCCGCAACGGCGTCATCCAAGTGATCGAGGGCAGCGAGAAAATTCGCGCGTTGATAATGCAGTCGCGCGGACTTGGGTAGGTGCTGCAGTCCAAGATCAACCACGCGAAGGCCTAAGGCGGAATCCTGGCGGTCGGCGCAGGCATCGCTCACGAAAACATACAATTTTTCATCGGTGGGAGTGAGTTGCGCGGCTCGTTGCAAGGCGGCGAAGGCATCCTCGGACTGGCCATTCCCAATGTAGGCTTGGGCAAGGAGATTTTCCACGTTAGCCGAGGCCTTGCCTTCACTATGCATCGCGGTGAGCGTTTGAATGGCGCGCGGGAAGTCGCTCGTCCCGATGTAACAAAGAGCGAGATTGAAATCGGCCACGAATTCGTCCTGAACATGACCGTGTGCCGCAAGGAAATGTGGGATAGCTTCGGCAAATTGACCACGGCGCGTCAAATCCACGCCGGTACGAAGAGCAGCTTCCGCCTGCGCATCAGTAGGGCTGGTGTTGATTTCTACCTGAGGAGTCGCACTGCCCGGCTGGACCTGCGCTTGCGACAAAGGTGTGGCCGCAAACCCGATGAACGCCAGCACCCCCGCAGCCAAGCCACGCAGCGAAAAAGAGTGGTGGGTTTTCACGGCTTGCCTACTTCCCTGCTCGGCTACTTCCACTTCCCCGTGCCTTCCACAATCGTAATATAGCGATCGGTGGGAAGGTCTGTAAATCGCTCGGTTTTTCCGCTGGGATTGGGCCACGAAATTTCCAGCCAATCGAGCTTGGTATGCTGGCCAAGTCCAAGCACGACGCGCGGATCGTGCGAGGAAAGATAGCTGCCTCCGCCAACCTTGAAACAGTGGCGCAGCAAATCGCCCGCCTGGTAAGTCAGCTTCGCACCGATGGCGTCAATATTCGCTTTGCGGCCAATCAAGCGCACGCCCAGCCAATGATTCGCCCGGCCTGCGTTGTTGCGCACAAGCGCGGGAGCGCCGTTGTTGGTAGTGATTAGGAAATCCACGGAACCATCGTTGTCAAAGTCACCGAGAGCAAGCCCACGTGCTGGCATGCTTTTTGCAAAGATTGCTCCACTCTGTGCGCTCACATTCTTGAAATCCTTGCCGTCGTTGCGGAACAGGAGCATGGGCTCTTCATATTTCAATTCGGGGAATCTTTCTTCCACCGAAGGATCGGGATGGCCGTTGCAAAGCAGCAGGTCGATATTGCCGTCGTTGTCGTAATCGAAAAACTTCAGGCCCCAGCCGCTCATGAGGTTGGTTGTAGAGGCGATGCCGAAACCGTTGGCCACATCGGCGAAGCTCTCGTCCTTGAGGTTGTGGTACAGCGAATAAGCTTCATGATCCACGTTGGCCACAAACAGATCGATCCAGCCGTCCTGGTCATAATCGGCCGCATCCACTCCCATGCTGGAGCGGGGCTGGCCAAACGCGTTGTATCCCACGCCGCCGAGCATGCCGATCTCCTCGAAGCGGCCTTTGCCGCGATTGGCAAAGAGAAAATTGGGCAGTGTGTCGTTGCTGACGAAGAGGTCCATCCAGCCATCGTTGTTGATATCCGCCGCCACAACGCCCCAGGCTTTTGCCGGCCAAGCGGCAATGCCGGATTCTTTGGTGACGTCGGTAAACGTGCCGTCGCCGTTGTTGTGGAAGAGCCAGCACGGTCTGCCGAGGTACGGAGTCGGCTTGCAGTAAACGCGGTTATGAATGCCGGACATGCACGTAATGTTGGTGGACTTCTCGAAATTGCCGAAGCGGCAGACGAAGAGGTCCAAGCGGCCATCGTTGTCGTAGTCAAACCAAACGGCGCTGGTGGCCATTCCCGGGGCGGCGACGCCAGCTTTTTCCGTCACGTCTGTAAAGGTGCCGTCTCCATTGTTGTGGTACAGAATGCTGTGTGAATGCTGGGAGACGTACAGGTCGGGCCAGCCGTCGCCATCGTAGTCGCCGACAGCAGTTCCCATGCCATAGGCATTCCCCGGAACGCCGGCCTTCTCGGTTACGTCCGTAAAGGTTCCATCGCGATTGTTGTGGTAGAGGGCATTGTGGATCGGCACCTTAGGCTTGTAAAAATCGCACGGCCCGCTGTTTACCAGATAGATGTCCATCCAGCCGTCATTGTCATAATCCAGAAAAGCGCAACCGGGGCCGGTGGTTTCCGGCAGATACATATCGGGGGAAGGGCCGCTATCGTGAACCCAGGAGATGCCGGATGCCTTGGCAGGGATTTCTTCGAACGCAGGCAGCGCATCGGCGGTTCCGGCCGAAGCATATAGGAGTGGGAACTTGCCTCGGCCAATGCCGGCACTGAGGGCAGAGCAGCTCAGCATTTGCAGGATATGGCGTCGCGAGATCATCTCTCTTTG
>CAYOOS010000087.1:0-12106 GCA_964405585.1 uncultured Acidobacteriaceae bacterium
CAGCGGCAGTGTTGCTTTCGGTAGGATTTGGCTATGTCCACCTGAATAACGGGGGCGAGAACTGGATTGGCGCGGCAAGCGTGGCGATCGTCGGATTACTGTTTGCCTTCACCTTGCGACGAAGCGGAAGTCTCTGGTACGCGGTCGGATTGCATGCGGCTTTTGATTGGGGCGAGACCTTTCTGTACTCCGTTCCGAACAGCGGGGAAGTGCTTCGGGGACATTTGTCCAGCGCCTTGTTGTATGGGCCGAAGTGGCTGACAGGAGGATCGGTGGGACCGGAAGGAAGTGTATTCTCCTTTCTGACGATGGGGTTGCAGTTTTTTGTGGTGATGCTGTTGTTTCCGAAGAAAGAAAGCGAACGGCCTGTCCGACCTGGCGTTCCCGCGGAATAGTTTTGTGTGACTGCGAAGTGGAAGTAAAGGAGCGATTCCTCCACTCCGGTACGGCCAAAGACGCCGTCCCTCCGGTCCCTTCGACTTAGCTCAGGGCAGGTGGAATGACATGCTTTGTTGATTTAATGGACCAAATCCGAAGCGTGGACCAGGTGGACGCCTTGGGCTTCCAGTTGAGGCAAAAACTCTCTGAGAACGCGAATCGTTTCCGGATGAGGATGGCCGATGGCGATGGCCTCGCCTTTTTCCTGGGCATCGCGGAGCGCGAGCTGAAGTTGCTTGCGAATCGCGGAAACTTCCTCGACATCATCGAGAAAAGGAACATTGCGGTAGGCGCAGCGAAGGCCGGCGTTTTGCGCGGCGTCATAGGCCACTGTCGCGGCGGTCGTGCGACTGTCAATGAAGAAGAGATTGTGCTGGCGAAGGATGGCCATAAGGTCGGCCATGAGCGGACCGTCGGTTGTGGCCAGCGATCCTTGGTGGTTATTGACTCCAACAGCGTAGGGGACGTTTTGCAGCATCACGTTCACAGCCTCCGCGATTTGAGACGAAGTCATCCCGGAGTGGAGTTGTTGCGCTTCGTGGATTTCATTGCCGAGGGGTTCCATGGGCAAATGAAGCATTACCTGATAACCACGGCTGTGGGCCTCTTCGGCGATTTCGCGGGAGTCGGGATAAGCGGGAAGGAAGGAAAGGGTAAGCGGGTAAGGAAGGGTGAAGATGGAATCGGCGGTGGAACGGTCGTTGCCCATGTCGTCCAGGATGATGGCAAGACGAGGAGCCGCAGCACGCGCGGAGGGCTGAGGATGCGGGGCGGGATGTCCCTTGGCAGCCTCACGGAGATTGGAACGGAGATTCCCCGACGATTTGGGATTGTCGCAACCAACCAGGCAGACAAATAAGACGGCCAGAAGAAACTTCACGGGCAGGCGAAAACCTTCCCGCGATGCCGAAAATAGGAAAGACACGAGTGGACTAAGCGGCTTTCTTCACCGGGTTCTTCAGTAGCTCCAGAGCCTTGCGAAGAACGGGATCGTCGGAAGAAAGCGGACGCGGACCGAGTGCGGAGTCCTTGGTTGAGCCGGCAGTTGATGCGGTTGAGTCATCGCCGTCGTCGCCATCATCACCAGAGGCGGCGGATGCGCGGACGATTTCCGTGGGGGTGACGCCTTCTTCGAGAATGGATTTGCCATCCTGGTTGTAATAGTTGGCAACGGTGAGGAAGAGGGCAGCGCCATCGTCCAAAGGAATCAGTTTTTGTTCGGAGGCAAGACCAAAGGTGCGATCGCCAACCAGGTCGCTGCGTTTGGTGTTGGCGAGAGAGGCGGCGAGGACTTCGGCAGAGCCGGTAGTCGTGCCATCCATCAAGACGGAAACGGGCCCTCGCCAGACCACTTTGGTCGGATCGGCGTTAAAGTCCTGTTCGGGGAAAGTCTGACCGCGCAGAGCGACGAGATTGCCAGAGAGAACGAACAAACGGGCAACGGCGATAGCCTCGCTGATGGGGCCCCGGCCACAATCACGCAAGTCCAGGATGACGCGGGTAACACCCTGCTTCTGAGCGTCGAGGAGGCGAGTGCGCACTTCATCGGCCCGCCCGTTGTCAAGCGATGGGAAGCGCAGGGCAAGCGTGTCGTTATCAACGCGCTGCGCAATGAGTTTTGGAGTTGTGGTCTTCTCCCTGACAACCTCAACCTCTTCCGGATCAGTTTTTCCGCGGCGAATGACGCCGACTTTCACGCCAGTTCCCAGTTGACCTGCGAAAAGATTCTTGGCCTGGCCGACGGACATTTCGCGCGTGGTGAAACCGGCGATGGATTCGAGGATATCGCCGCTATGCAGACCGGCCTTATCAGCGGAGGAATCAGGGAGAACGGAGGTGACGATGATATAGCCGAAGCGCTTGCTCAAATTGAGGCCGGTGTCGCTGGTGGCACCATTGGCAACCTTCTGTTTGTATTCGGTGTACTCGCGCGGGGTGAGGTAACTGGATTCCGGATCGAGGGATTCAAGCAGGCCGTGGAGAGAACCGGCGGTGACGAGATGCATATTGGGCTCGTCGACATAATCCTGCTGGATCTTCTGCAGGACTTCGCTATAGACCACTAGCGATTTGTAGGTGTTGTCGTTGGCGCTGCGGCCAAGCACCTTTCCGAACCCCACCCAACCGATGATGAGTACGGAAAGGGCGATAATGGCATAACGCGTGAAGCGATTCATCCGGCACCACCTTGCTTGAAGATAAACTCCAAGTATACCACTGAGATGAGACGCGGGGTGCGGGGAGTTGGATAGGGTTTTATATGAGGGGAAAGGGAGAAGAGAATGCGCCAAAGACACGCGAAGAGAACGCATTGTTGTATTTTGGACACAGCAGAAATGAGCCCAGTGTACCTTTGCACACCTAAACGGTTGATAGCAAAGCACAAAGGGGTCCGAAAACTATCTGCAATGTGCTATGGTTGAAGACTGTAGAGACTGCACCATGTTTCAAACCACCATTCTCCAAGCGGCTGAAACGGATGGCGTGGGACTTCACACGGGAGTTCACGGGAAGGTGCGGCTTGTGCCGGCCCCAGCGGATACCGGAATTGTGTTTCGCCGGGTGGACCTGGACGAGTTCCCGATTGAAGCGCAAGGGCGAAATGTGGCGCGGGTGAGCTATGCGACCAGCCTGATGAAACAGGGCGTGCTGCTTTCTACAACGGAACACCTGTTGGCGGCCATCTATTCCTGCGGAATTGACAACGTCTTTATTGATATTGATGCGATCGAAGTGCCGATCCTGGATGGGTCGGCGGAGCCCTTCATGCGGCTGATTGATCAGGCAGGGATACGGCGTCTGCGGCGGAAGCGGCGGTATTTGCGTGTATTGAAGCCGGTCGAGGTGATCGAAGACGGGCGGCGGATCGGAATCTACCCGGCGAACGAATTCCGAGTGCGGTGCTACGTGGATTTCCCGCATCCACTGGTTGGGCAGCAGGAAGTGGAGATGGTGGTCAACGCGCAGAGCTTTCGGCAGGTGCTTTCACGCGCGCGGACATTTTGTTTTGAGAGCGACATCGAACCGTTGCGAGCCATGGGGCTGATCCGCGGTGGATCGCTGGAAAACGCGATTGTGTTGACGAAGGACGGGATGTTGAACGGGCCCCTGCGATTCCCAGACGAATTCGGCAGGCACAAGGCTCTGGACCTGATCGGCGACTTAGCGCTGTTGGGGTTGCCGCTATTGGGGAGGGTGGAAGCAAGGAAAGCGGGCCATGCTCTGCACACGCAGTTGGTGAGCCGGTTGCTTGCTGACCGCTCGGCCTGGGAGATCACCATGCGGCATTCGGAATCTTCCGGGGCGGCGGAGAACGAACGAGAAGCGGTGCCCGCTTCCGCTGCGGATTAGACCTGCTACACGCGAGACAAATCCACTCATTGTCAAAAGCAGTCATTCCACGGGACAATGCTGACGTTATGTCCAACAACGACGTTGCAATCCTGATCCTGGCCGCAGGCAAAGGGACGCGGCTGAAATCCAGTCTGGCGAAGGTGCTGCACTCCGCAGGGGGGCGGGCGCTGGTGGAGCATGTGGTGCGTTCGTGCGAGCCGTTGAGGGCGAAAAGAATTATTGCGGTGATTGGCCACCAGGCGGAGAAGGTGGCGGAAGTTGTCGCGCCGTATGAAGTGGAAACCGTGGTGCAACAGCCGCAGAACGGGACCGGCCATGCGCTGTTGGTGTCGAAACGGGCGATAGGCACTGCGAAGTATGTGGTGGTTTTGCCCGGGGATGCGCCGCTGGTGCGGACAGAGACGCTGCGCGGACTGATTCACAAACACAAAAAAGGAGCGGCGGCGGCGACGATATTGACAGCGGTGCTGGCCGACCCTTCGGGTTACGGGCGAATCCTGAGAAAGTCTGGGGATACGGTGGCGGCGATTATTGAGGAATCGCAACTGACGGCGGAGCAGCGCGAACTGAACGAAATCAATTCTAGCATTTATTGCTTCACGGCGGCGAAGCTGTGGCCTGCCTTGGCGCAGGTGAAGCCCAACAACAAGCACCGCGAGATTTACCTGACCGATGCTATCGCTGTGTTGAACGCAGGCGGAGAGACCGTACTGGCGGAAATTGCTTCGGACGCGCGCGAAGCGCTGGGGTGCAATACGCGGGCAGACCTGGCGGGAGTCGACAGGACATTTCGGGAATGGAAGCGCGACGAGATGATGAACGACGGCGTGACAATCCAACTACCAGAGACGGTGCTGATTGATCCGGACGTGACGGCGGGAGAAGACAGCGTGATCGAGCCGTGCGTGCAATTGCTGGGGAAGACAAAGATTGGCACGCGGTGCACGATCAAAACGGGGAGCGTGCTGCACGACGCAGTGCTGGGCGACGACGTGACGATTGAGGCGCATTGCCTGATAACGAAAAGCCGGGTGGATTCCGAAGTGATCGCAGGACCATTCGCGAGGATACGGCCGGAAAGTCACGTAAAGAAGGGTGCGCGGATCGGGAATTTCGTGGAGTTGAAGAAGAGCGTGGTGGGGGAAGGCAGCAAGGTGCCGCACCTTTCGTATGTTGGGGACACCAGGATTGGGACGAAATCGAACATTGGCGCGGGGACCATTACCTGTAATTATGACGGTTTCTCGAAGCACCCGACAACGATTGGGAATCGCGTGTTCATTGGCAGCGATTCGACGTTGATTGCGCCAGTGAGGATTGGGGACGGAGCGTATGTGGCGGCAGGCTCCGCGATCACGGACAATGTGCCGGCGGATGCGTTGGGAATTGCGCGCGGCAAGCAAGTGAACAAGACGGGGTGGGCCAGTAAGAAGCGTCGAGAGCTGGCGGCGGGAGAGAAGCCGCCAAAGAGCAAGAAGAAGCGGCGTTAGAGCGGCGCGGCCTCAGCCTGTTGAGGCCCGCGCAATTTTGGAAGCTTCGCGAGAAAGTATTAAAGCGGCGGCGTGTGCTAAAATAGAAGTTCCCCAAATGTCCGCCGGAGTGACAAAACGATGAAATTTGGAGTGGTGGTCTTTCCGGGGTCCAATTGCGACCACGACGCATTTCATGCCATTGGCACCGTGTTGCAGAAGCCGGTGGAATTCATCTGGCATCAATCCGAAGACCTGCAAGGCAGCGACGCGATTATTTTGCCCGGAGGATTTTCCTACGGCGATTATTTGCGGACAGGAGCGATTGCGAGATTTTCGCCGGTGATGAGTTCTGTGGAGAAGTTCGCTAAGAGCGGCGGGCTGGTGCTGGGCATCTGCAACGGCTTACAGATTTTGTGCGAGGCGGGACTGCTGCCGGGGGCGATGATGCGCAATGCGGGGCTGCGATTCATCTGCCGGCACGTGCACATTCGCGTGGAGGAGACGGATAGCCCGTTTACGTGCGCGGCGAAGAAGGGGCAGATTCTGAAGATTCCGATTGCGCACGGCGACGGAAACTTTACTTTTGACGAGGGCACGCTGGCGGAATTAGAGAAACACCGGCAAATCTTGTTTCGCTACACGACGCCGGATGGGCTGGATGATAAGGCGGGGAATCCGAACGGCTCGATGGCGAATATCGCGGGGATATGCAACCGCGAGAGGAATGTGGCGGGGTTGATGCCGCATCCGGAGCGAGCGATGGAAGGCGTGCTTGATTCGGAAGATGGCATTGTGATTTTTCGCTCGATGGTGGAAGCGCTGGTGGGCGCGGCGAAGGCGACAGCGTGAAACGTACAGAGGATTCAGAAGATTAAATGCACGTAGGGGCACGAGAGATCGTGCCCCGATGGTTTTCAACGGAAGAAAAAGGCTAGAAATGGCGACCGCACAGACGGAAATCAAGGTGACACTGGAAATTGCGGCAGAGCACGGCATAACGCGCGAGGAATATGGGCGCATCCAGAAGATACTGAAGCGCGACCCGAACATCACGGAGCTGGGGATTTTCAGCGTGATGTGGAGCGAGCACTGCTCGTATAAATCGAGCAAGGTGCATTTGAAGCGGCTGCCGACGCGCGGGAAGCTGGTGGTGCAGGGGCCGGGAGAAAACGCCGGTGTGGTGGATATCGGCGACGGACTGGTGGCGGCGTTCAAGATCGAATCGCACAATCATCCGAGTTTTGTGGAGCCGTTTCAGGGAGCGACAACCGGCGTCGGTGGAATTCTGCGCGACATCTTCACGATGGGCGCGCGGCCGATCGCGGTGTTGGATTCGCTCCGATTTGGAGAGATCGAGGCCTCGAGCACCACGAGCGAAGAAGAAGCGGCGAAGAACCGGCGGATTCTGGACGGGGTGATTCGCGGAGTCGGGGGATACGGAAATTGTTTTGGCGTGCCGACGGTGGGCGGGGAAGTGGCGTTTGAACCTTGCTATTCGCAGAACCCCTTGGTGAATGCGCTGGCGCTGGGGATTGCGCGGAAAGAGGAGATTTTTCTTGCCAAGGCGAAGGGCGTCGGTAATCCAGTGATCTACGTGGGCGCGAAGACAGGACGCGACGGGATTCACGGCGCTTCGTTGCTGGCTTCGGCGGAGTTCACGGAAGAATCGCAGCAGAAGCGGCCCAATGTGCAGGTGGGCGATCCATTCATGGAGAAGTTGCTGCTGGAAGCGTGCCTGGAGGCGATGAAGACGGGCGCGGTGGTGGCGATTCAGGATATGGGCGCGGCGGGACTGACGTGCTCGACGTGCGAGATGGCGTCGCGCGGGGCGACGGGAATTGAAATTGATCTGGCCAAGGTGCCGCAGCGCGAGACGGGGATGAGCCCGTACGAAATCATGCTTAGCGAATCGCAGGAGCGCATGCTGCTGGTGGCGGAGCGCGGGCGCGAGCAGGAAGTGCTCTCGGTGTTCAAGAAATGGGGGCTGGACGCGACGGTGGTGGGTGAAGTGAAGGACGGCGGGCTGCTGATGGTCAAGGACCACGGCGCGGTGGTAGCGCAGATTCCGGCGCACCCGCTGGCGGAAGAAGGGCCGGTGTATAACCGGCCGATAGCGGAACCGAAGGCGCGGAAAGAGAGCGAAGTGGATTGGTTCCATTTTGCGGCGGAAGGCACGGAGCTTACGGAGAACTTCAAGAAACTGCTGGCTTCGCCGACGATTGCGTCGAAACGATGGATCACGGAGCAGTACGACACGATGGTCAGGACGAATACGCTTGCGGGGCCGGGCGCGAGTGACGCGGCAGTGGTGCGAATCAAGGAGGCGAAACGGGCGCTGGCGCTGGCGACGGATGGGAATGGGCGCTGGACGTTCTTGAACCCGAAAGCGGGCGCGATGCACGCGGTTGCGGAAGCGGCGCGGAACGTGGCGGCCAGCGGTGCGCGGCCTATTGCAGCGACGAACTGTTTAAATTTTGGAAGCCCTGAAAAGCCGGAAGTGATGTGGCAATTTTCGCAGGCGATCGATGGGCTTGGTGAAGCGTGCGTGGCTCTGGGGACACCGATTACCGGCGGGAACGTGAGTTTTTATAACGAGACTCTGAGGAAATCGATTTATCCGACGCCGGTGATTGGGATTTTGGGGATTCTGGAAGATGCGTCGAAAGTTTTGAAGGTGGCTTTCCGGAATGAGGGTGATGTGATCGTGCTGCTCGACGGGTCGACTTCCTCCAAAGCAGGACCTCAGGCTCCGCCGCGGGCCGGCAAGCAGAGGGAGTTTTCATCGTCGGAATACTCGAAGACGATTGGCGGGATTGTGGCCGGGGAGCCTCCGGCAATTGAACTTGGCGCGGAGAAATGGGTGATTGATTGCATGGTCGCGATGGCGGAGGCGGGGACGCTGCAATCCGCGCACGATGTGAGTGACGGCGGGCTGGCGGTAACGTTGGCGGAATCGTGTTTCGCGGCAACCGGGCTTGGAGCGAATGTAGCGGTGCCGGAAGATGTGAGCGCGGAGTATGCACTTTTTGGCGAACGCGGGGCGCGGGTTGTGGTTTCCGTATCGCCGGAAAAGCTTGGCGCTCTGCGGACGACTGCGAGACAATATGGAGTAGGGGCGCACGAAATCGGCAAAGTGACGGGCGACAATACGCTGTGCATCGAATATAAGGGACGGCCAGTTACCGCGGCGCCCGTCTCCGCGCTGCAAGATATTTGGGCCAACTCGCTCGAGCGCACAATTACGAGCCGGGGCTAGGGATGGACTCACTACTCGCTGCAAAGCTAGCTCGCTGGTGGCTCCTCTTCTACTTCGGGGTGCTTGGCTTTGGCGCGATTGGATTACTGCTAGTTCGTTATTTTTCTGGGCACGTTAGGGTTCAATGGGGGTTTTGGGGTGTGGTGTTTATGATCGGCGCGTTCTCGCTTGTTAATGTGCTCGCGTTCGTGGGCGTCGCAGTGCGGGCCCCTTGGGCGGTGAGCGCGGTCATCGTCGCGTGCTCGCTTGGAATCGCTCGTCATCTGTTGTTTGGGCTCTACAAAGGGCAAATTAACGAGGCAGAGGTGGCACCCACAATCTTTTTCATAGTAGCTCTAGTGTTGTTGTTGGCGCCGAGAGTTAGGGCCGAGCTGCGAACAAAGGTGAGACCGGCGTGAAAAATAAATTGGCCTACGCGGACGATCATTTTCATGATGAGTGTGGCGTGTTTGGTGTGTTTGGACACCCGGAAGCGGCGAATTTGACGTATCTGGGGTTGTACGCGCTGCAGCATCGCGGGCAGGAATCGGCGGGGATTGTTTCCAGTTCCGGCGGCGATCTGCATATGCACCGGGCCATGGGCGAAGTGGAAGAGATTTTTCAGCCGCGGGTGCTGGCGAAGCTGCCAGGGGCGAGCGCGATCGGGCACACGCGGTACTCGACGGCAGGCGACAAGGCGCTGTTGAACGCGCAGCCGATCCTGGTGGATTGCAGCAAGGGCAAGATCGCCGTGGCACACAATGGCAACCTGACGAACGCGGGCGAATGGCGACGGAAATTGGAGCATCGCGGATCGATCTTCCAGGCGAACAGCGACACGGAAGTGATCGTGCACCTGATTGCACGTTCGCTGGCGAGGAATTTTTCCGGCGCCCTGGGCGATGCGCTGAATCAATTGGAAGGCGCGTATTCGCTGCTGGTGCTAACGCCAGACGAATTGTACGCCGTGAGGGATCCGCGGGGATTCCGGCCGCTGGTGCTGGGGAAAATTGAATCCGAGGAAAATGGGGACACGTGGCTGGTGGCTTCAGAGACGTGCGCTTTTGATTTGTTGAATGCACAATACGTGCGGGAAGTGGAGCCGGGCGAGATGCTGCGGATTTCGCGGTCAGGGATGGAGTCCATACGGTTCAGCCCGCCGAAGCCGCATCAATACTGCATTTTCGAGCATGTTTATTTTTCGAGGCCAGACAGTATCATTTTCGGGCGGTCAGTGAACGAATCGCGCGAGATGCTGGGTCGCCTGCTGGCGCGGGAACATCCCGTAGAAGCGGACATGGTGGTGCCGGTGCCGGATTCCGGAGTGCCTGCGGCGATTGGGTTCGCGTTGGAATCGAAGATACCGTTCCGCATGGGGCTGATCCGGAATCACTATATTGGAAGGACGTTCATCGAGCCTTCCCAGGCGATACGGAATTTTGGAGTGAAATTAAAGCTGAACCCGGTGCGCGAATTGATCGCGGGGAAGCGCGTAGTGCTGGTGGACGATTCGATCGTGCGCGGCACGACCAGCAGAAAACTGGTGCGCATGGTGCGGGAAGCGGGGGCGAAGGAAGTGCACATGCGGATCAGTTGCCCGCCAACGATTTCGCCGTGCTATTACGGCGTGGATACGCCCACACGCGAAGAATTGATTGCTTTTGCGAAAACACCGGAAGATATTTGCCAGTTCCTGGGCGCGGATTCGCTGGGATATCTTTCGTTGCCGGGATTGCGGCAATCCGTGAACGATACCGAAGGAAATTTCTGTACTTCGTGCTACACGGGTGTTTACCCGACCGATCTGGTGCAACTGGAAGTCCGCGAAGATGCGAGTGCGAACAAGGTGAGTGAAGAGGTGGCGGCGCATCATGAAGCATGACGCAAGCTCGAGAGAGAAGAAGAAAGCCGCCCAGGAAGTGGAATCCGCATGGGGCACCCGCGTCAAGAAGGAAGTGATTGCGTGGACCTGGGTGATTCTGGCGTTTCTGTTGATCAACGGAACGTTGGGGCAGGCGCGCGTGATTCCATCGGGGTCGATGGAGAATACGTTGCTGATCGGCGATCACCTGATTATGAGCAGAATTGGTTACGACGCGGGGGTGCCGTTCACGAACTGGCATGTGTCCCTGTGGCGAAATCCGCAGCGGCAGCAGATGGTCATATTCCGGCCGCCTTACGATCGCAAGCAATCGGATTTGATCAAGCGCGTCATCGGCTTGCCGGGCGAGAGGATTGATATCCACGATGGGTTTGTGTGGATCGATGGGAAAAAGCTGGAAGAAAAGTACACGACCGGACCGACTGATGTTCCGCCTCGATCAGAGGTGCTCCCGTCTTTCCAAGGCGTGCCCTTCACGGTGCCGAAGAATCAATATTTTGTAATGGGTGATAATAGGGGCAATTCCTACGACAGCCGTTTCTGGGGCTGCGTGCCACGCAGCGATATTTTGGGGACGCCTGTGGTGATCTATATGTCCGTGGACGCGCCCGGGGACGCGTGGAATGGCAATATCGGCGAACGATTCCTTGCTTACGTTAACGCCTTGCTGCACCCCCGCGAAGTCCGGTGGAAGAGGTTGTTCGAGACCTTTTAGGAGCGGCCGGGGAACGCAGTGGCGTAAAATGTTTCGTCGTTGGACGGGTGGCTTGGGTGGATCGTGAAAGCTGACGAAAACAAAAACAAAAAGAAGAACGCGAAGGAAGCGCAAGTGCCGATGAGCGCGCGCGTGAAAAGCGAAATCATCGCGTGGTTCTGGGTGATCCTTGCGTTCATGCTGATCAATGGGACGCTGGGGCAGGCACGCGTGATCCCATCGGGCTCGATGGAAGACACTTTGTTGATCGGGGATCACCTGATCATGAGCCGAGTGGGCTACGATGCCGGGGTGCCATTCACAAACTGGCACATACCGTTGTGGCGGAATCCGCATCGGCAGCAGATCATTATTTTCAAACCACCATTCGATCCGAATCAGCCGGACTATGTGAAGCGTGTGATCGGGCTACCTGGGGAGACGGTGGATGTGCACGACGGCGCAGTGTGGATCAACGGAAGTAAGCTGCAAGAGAACTATACGCTGGGGCGAACGGAAGCACCGACGCAGTATCAATTGACGGTGCCGTACGGGGGATTACCGTACAAAATTCCCGAGAATTGTTATTTTGTGATGGGCGACAACCGGGAGAATTCGCTGGACAGCCGGTTTTGGGGATGTGTGCCGCGGAATGATATCCTAGGCACGCCGGTGATCATTTATATGTCGCTGGACGCGCCGAAAGAAGCATGGAATGGGGACATCGGGGCGCGATTCCTGGCGTACGCCAACGCGCTGATACATCCCGGCACAGTGCGGTGGCGCAGGCTGTTCCATCTGTTCTAAGCTGTAGGGGTCCGGCCCGCCAATAAGCCGGACAAGTTTCACGAAGTAAAAGCAGGATCTCCCACAAAGTGACTCCTGCGGGGTGACTCCTCCCTGGTGGCCGCCCTCCGCCCCGCAGGGAGGAGTCGGCAAGTTCACCCGCAGAAGCGAAGTCACTGATCAAAACGTTGAGGCGGCAGACCATGAAATATGCCGACGCCGGAGTGAATCTAGCTGTAGCCGAT
>CAYOOS010000088.1:0-12008 GCA_964405585.1 uncultured Acidobacteriaceae bacterium
ATCGCGCAGGTCGGCGACCTTGGGGTCGTTGGGGAAATCCAGCGGAAGGGCGCGCAGGAAGGGCGCGCCGGTAAGCCAGGTCTGGTACCCGAGCGAGTAGATGTAGGGCATGAGCTGGTAGCGCAGGCGCAGATACTTCTCCAGAATTGGTTCGGCCTGGCTGCCGTAGGACCAGACTTCGTTGGTCGGGCGGCTGCCGTGGGCGCGGAAGATGGGCAGGAATGTAGCGTACTGAAACCACCGTGTGTAGAGTTCAGGGTAATCGTCGTAGCCACCCACGTTGGCGCGAGCGTCCGAGGGGTCCAGCAGCAGTGTGTGTGCCGGGTGATGTTCCGCAGGAAGATACTGCCATCCGCCGGTGTCATTGGACCAGTAGGTCAAACCCGAGGCGGTGAAATTCAGTCCCGTGGGAATTTGACGCTTGAGCGTGTCCCAGGTGGGATAAATGTCGGAGGACCAGAAGATCGTCCCGTTGCGTTGCGCGCCCAGATAAGCGTCCCGCGACAGGATCAGCGCCCGCCGCCCAGGCTCGTCTTTGCGGAAGCCGTCGTAGAGAGCTTTGGTGTGGAAGAGTGGATAGACGTTGAAGAATTGAGTGCCGGGCCCGATGTGGAAGTAGGAGCCGTTGGGAGGCAGGTCGGGTTCGGTCTCATCGGCCCAGAGGGAATCAAAGCCCTTGCTGAGGATGTTGGCGCGGATGGTATTCCAATACCATGCGGCGGCTTCAGGATTGGTGGTGTCAATGTCGGAGCCGGCACGATCATAAGGCAGTCCGTCAATCGGCGTGCCGTCGGCGAGATGAATCAGCCAACCTTTCTGGCGCAGCTCGGCGTAGTAGCGGTCCTCGGGGACGAAGCGAGGCCAGACGCTGATCATGGTCTCGAAGCCCATGTCGTGGAGCTGCTTGTTCATCGCGGAGGGATCGGGCCAGAACTTCGGGTCGAGGTCCATCTGCCCCATCTTGGTGTAGTAAAACCAGTCCACGACCATCACGTCGGCCGGCAAATGGCGATCACGATAGCCCTGGGCAACGTCCAGCACTTCCTTCTGGCTCGCATAGCGCTGCTTGCACTGGATGTAGCCGTAAGCGGCTTTGGGCAGAAGGGGTGTGGGACCGGTGAGCAACCGGTAAGCCGCGTAGATTTCGTCCGCGGTGGATCCGGCGATCGCGAAGAACGAGACGCGGTCACCCACCTGGGAGGTCCAGCGTGTCTGCTCGTTAAAACCCGGCTCGATGGTGGTCTTTGACGGGTTGTCCCACAGCAGTCCATAGCCTTTGTTGGTCACCATGAACGGCACGCAGAAGCTGGGCGCAGCTGGAGCTGTGTAATCTGCCCAGCATCGAACCGGATGGCCGCGATGATCGAGGAATCCCTCGTGATTCTGGCCGAGGCCATAGTAGTGTTCGTCGTCGGGCGAGGCAAAGGTGGCGCCCACCACATAAAACTCCGGGTCGGTGGGACGACGATCGCGGACCACGTCTGCGGTGCCGTCCTTGTGATTGGGCACGGACTGGGACCAGCCGGTGAGTTCCAGCAGCGTCTTGCCCTCAGGCGTACGCAGCGTGATGTGCGCGTTCGGAGCGGAGCCGTTGAAATATTTGCCGATATCGATCTGCGTCTGGACCGGCGGTTTGCTGGGGGGAAGATCCCGGTCGACAGTGGCGACCATGCGTGCCGACTGGTAAACATCCGCCAGGGCAGTCTGACTGGCACTCCAGCCCGAGGCGGTAGGGGCGGCCACCAAGCCGTACCCGGGAGGAGCCAGGGCCGACTCGCGCTTCAAGCTCAGAGTTACACGAAGAATGTTAGGCGCATAAGGCTCAAGAACAATGGTCTGGCCGTCGCGCGCGAGGATTAGTTGAGACTCTTGAGCATACAGAACTGCACCTAAGAGCAGGCTAGCGACCACACAAACAAGTATGCTGCTCCGGCGAATGGATGACATTTTGGGACCTCTTCGGACAGTAATCGAGTTGTAGCCCAGACTGTAGCATAGGCTGACGGAGACGTAGCGGAAGCGAACTTCTCCCCACTCGTTCATTTCAAGTTGCGAGAGAAAAGGAGAAGTGATGGAGCGGACGAGTCAAAAAAAGCGACAGGCCGCATCCACCACCTCTTCCCGGGGTGTACAACAAACTCAGAATATGGCGCGCAAGTGCAGTTGAATGTAACGCGCATTCAGTTGACTCGTCGCTTTTCCAAAATTGCCTTGGGATAGATCCCCTTGTACGCCGGTAAGGTTGCTGCGGTTGAAGAGGTTATAGAACTCGCCTCTGGCCTCCAATCTCAACCTCTCTCCGAAGAACCATGGTGCCGAGAAGATTTTCGCAACGGTGAAGTCGACGTTGTTGTACCCCTCATTGTCGTATGTGTTTCGACCGAGAGTCCCTTGCACTCCCAGTGCCGGCGCCGGAAATGCAGACGCGGAAAACAGTCCGTTTAGGAATTTCTGCTTGCCCTGACCGCTCAGGTGGGGGCCGAACGAGGGTACGTCGGGCACATCCCAGTTGGTTCCGTCCGCGTTGTAGTCGCCTCCGGAATTGCCGATAATTGTGCTGCCGGTGGGGCATCCACCATTTACAGTCGCTACTCCCCCTGAGCAGATCGCCGCAAATCCAGCGCTGGTGTAGACGGAGAAGGGCAACCCCGTTTGCGCTATCCAGATGCCGCTAAACTGCCATCCGCCCAGAAGATTTCTCTCCCAGGCAGTGTCGTAATGGCTTGGAACCTCCCAAGTGCCATCAGCCGCGAATTGCTGTCGTATGTCAAAGTCGGACCGGCCACGCTGTCCCGCCAAATCGTAGTTCGTGATGATAGGACCATTTTGATTGGTTGACGTGATTGCTCCACTATCCAGTGAAGCCGAAGTGCTGAGGGTATCCAGCGCCTTACCAAAGGTGTAGATGCCACGAAACGCCACACCGTGGGAGAAGCGCCGCGTTACCGTTGCACTGCCATAGTTGCCGATGGAATTTCCGTCGGAAGTGGCATAGAGAATGGAGCCAAAGTTTGGATTGAGTCGCGTCAAGGTCCCATTATTTGTGATTAAGTCTCCCGCAAAACGGTTGATGTCCTGGTTGTACGTCGGCAGGTGATGGGCAGCCGTCGCGGAATAGTTCACCTCGAGGGTGAGATTTCTCTGCAATTGCTGCTGCACGCTCAGAGTCCAGGCCTCGACTTGAGTCATTTTGTAATTCGGTGAGTACCCTCCGAGACTAGCGCGAGAGAGAACGCCATCGATGTAGAGTGCGCCAGTGGTGGAGTCAATCGTAACGTTGTTTGTGGGCAGCACAGGGCAGGCGATCGTGAAGCCCGATGGAGGCTGGCAAAGCTGGAAATTAATCGTATCCCCCGAACGTACGTCCAAGCTCGGCGTGTAGAAGTTTGGCAGATTACCTGCCACTAGGTCGGTCATGTGCAAATAAGGCGGCTGATCGGCGTACATGCCAAAGCCGCCTCTCAACGCCGTCTTGCCGTTTCCGAAAACATCCCAGGCAAATCCTACGCGGGGGGTAAAGCCCCACACATTGTGGTTCAGCACATTGTCGTTTGGTCTGAGCCCCACGACACCGCTGGCAACCCTATCAAACAGGGTATCACCTTGGCCGAGAGTGAAATTCGTCAATGGTGGACTAAGAATAGAGAACATATTTGTCATCTGATCGTAGCGGACACCCAGATTCAAGGTGAATCCAGGCCTGACCTTCCAGTCATCTTGGAGAAAGAACCCCGAATAGAGTTCGCGGTATTGCCGTTCATAGGGCGCTTCTTGGTGTGTGACAAGGCTGACCGGGGTACCGGTCTCCGTAAGCGCCCCGTCCTGCACAAAGTCAAGCAAACTGTTGAAGTTGTACGTTGGGCGATCGAACGCACCGCCTTGTGCATCGTTTTCGCGGATATTCATCTGCTCAAAGCCAAACTTGAGCGTGTGCGTTTTCACAGTCGCCGTCATAACATCGCGCCAGCCGACTGTGGTTTGGGTGAAGTTCCCTGGTCCCCAGTTTCCGAATCCCTGCATTCCAGTGACGTTGACATTCGGTATCTGAAACGCATCGCTGGCCCCGTTCTGGCCATAGGGACGAATGATATTCGCGCCCGCCTCGTTCAGGAGGCGCGAGGAGAATGTGTGCGTCCAATCGACGTTGACGAATTGGGAATGGTTGGTGCTTGGGGCGTTAAACGCAGGCCGCGCATTTACGCTCCCCGCGGTGTCGTACGTGCGAATCGCATCCACATAGATGCGATCGTTCTTTAGCGGATAGTAGTCGACGCGGAAACTCCACTGGTATCCGTCCTTTGGCGCAACGTTCGTGTAATTAACAGTCCCAAGGGCATCCAGATTTCCAGGTATGCCCTCTGGTATCGGGAAGTAGCTGCCGGTGATCTGGCTTACGGTTTCCACGTTGGGGCTGGAAGCGGTCGCGTAAGTGACGGGCGGAGCCAAGGTAAGGGCCTGATATGCTACAGTGTTCGGGAGATTGGCCTTAACCCAGTTATAAAAATCCGACGTCTCGACCGTGGCCGAGCTGGCGCTAGTGACACTGGAGCGAAGCACATCGATTGCGGCGAACCAGAACAGCTTGTTCTTGATTACCGCGCCGCCCATTGCGCCGCTGACCTCGTTGCGTTTAGACGGTGGAAGCGTGGATTCAAATTGCGTACGCGCCGTCATATCATTGTTCGTAAAAAAGTAGTCGATACTCCCATGGTATGAGTTAGCGCCCGATCTGGTAAAAACGTCGATCGTCGCGCCGCCGTTTCTTCCTTTTTGGGCGTCGAAATCGTTCGTGCGGACCTCCAGGGATTCCACGATTGCTGGATTGGGAGAAATAGACGTGCCGCCGCCGCGGGACGGGGTGTTCGTCTGTGCGCCATCTATGTCGTAGCCGTTCTGCTCCTGGCGCAGCCCGGCGGCGTTGATGTTGATGGCGTATTCATTGGTGTAGTTGTCCCCCGCGGTCACTCCGCTTCCCGTCATTCCAGGCGTGAGAGCCGTAAGGCCGTAAATGTTCTGGCCCGGGAGCGGTGTCTCTTGCAAGGTTGCTTGCGGAGTGACTGACCCTGTCATCGGCGACGTCACATTAAGGATGGCCAGCTCTGAAGCGGCGACGGTAACTTCGGTGGAGGTTGTTGCGACGGTCAGTACGGGGGCAATCGTGCGCAACTCCCCGACCTGAATGACAAGATCCTTCTGAACCCAGGTCTTAAAGCCGCTCATTTCGATCTGCACGGTGTAGGTGGAAGCGCCAATGCTGTCAATGCGGAAATAACCAGCATCGCTGGTTGTAATCGTTTTTGTTATTCCAAGCCGGGTGTCCGTAACGGTGACCTTGGCTCCGGCAATTAGAGCCCCGGATTGGTCTTTTACCGAGCCTTCAATTCCGCTCAAGAATTGAGCAAACGCCGAAGATCCTCCCAAGGTCATTAGGAAAAGTACGAGAATTAGGATTCTTGGAGAATATTTCACGCCAGTCATGGAGACTCCTTTGGATATCTCGCGAGCAATTTGCCGGGGCAACGACAAAGCGGCCCCTCGTTCTCCCGGTAAATTGATTGGCTCTTATCTGGCGGGTCCTGAATGGTCCTGGCATTCAGGCATCAACCCCACCCGCCGTCCACGAGGTTTAGGATGAGGCGTGAGAAATGACAAGTAATGTACAGTGTCTTACAGTAACGGAGTCTCGATTCCGCCTTTCTCCACAGTTTTGTCACCACTCCGAAAATTCAAATGCAGTCCCATCTTTCGGCATGGAATCGAGGTAGCCTAATCATTACAAACAACTTGAACCGAGCTAATGCTCTACAGCGCCGGAGATGGACCGCTTGACAATGATGCGACCAATTTTCGTATAATACGGCCCGCTCTCGGGGGAGCGCGACCCATTAAACGGCTTTGAACGCCAGCCGATCGCGGCGATCATGCGGCATTCGCACGACACCTATCTGTATTTTGGAAGGGGCATTAGGCATGGTCCTTGGTTCGCCGAACGATCCGGGGAGCGTGTCAGTTTTGCCACGTTCGATTCGCGCAGTTATTCGAATCTTGCCAGTAGATGCCCAGCTTACTTGCGCCTATACTCTGCGCAACAGGGGGCGGGGGGAGATCGATGAAAGCATCCGGCGAATCAGCAGGCGATCAGAGTGCGTCTGCCCGCCCTATTCCCTTGGAAGACGAGAAAAAGCAACAGATTCTCCATGAGCTTGAGAACATCCTGGAAAGCCGTTTCTTCCGAAATGCAGGGCGTTGCAAACAATTCCTCAGGTACGTCGTCCAGTACAAGCTCGACGGGCATGCTGAGCCCCTGAAAGAGCGCACCATCGGTGTTGAAGTCTTCGAGCGCCCCCATGATTACGCCACCGGAGACGATCCGGTGGTTCGAGTCCAGGCTGGAGAAGTGCGCCGAAGACTCGAGCAGTACTATCAGGCAACCCTTACTGAGCCATTAGTCCACATTGAGCTTCCGATCGGCTCATACTCCCCGTTGTTTCGGGATCCTTCGAGCGCAGCACCTTCGCACGCTGCAGCTTTTCATCTCCCTTTGCCGGAACCGGAGGTTCACCACAAGAAGAACCGTAGCAGGCAATGGGCGATTGCGGCCATATGTTTAGCTTTGGCGATGTGTGCCGGAATTGGTCTGCTAGCTTTTCGTCACGCCGCGGGCCAAAAGTCCGCCATCGAGCAGTTTTGGAAGCCCGCCTTTGCCACTCCACAAGCAGTACTGATCTGCCTGACTTCGCCGGTGGTTTATAGGCCAACCGATGCGATGTACAAAAAGTACGCTCTTACCCATCCCGGCACATTCCAGACGGAGTTGGACAAGACGACGAATGTTCTGCCTTTGGATCCGCAACAAACCATCTTGTGGAGTGACTTGTGGAGTATCTCCAGGTTTGGGGTTGTGCGCGGAGGCGACGCCAGCGCTGCCGTAGCGGTCTCTGCTCTCCTCGGAAAAATCGGGAAGCCCAGCGAGTTGCGAGTCGGCATGCATTACTCTTTCGCGGATCTCAGGAACTCCCCCGCGGTTGTGGTGGGGGCCTTCAACAACAGATGGACGATGCAGCTTACCTCGAGTTTGCGCTATGTGTTTGTCGAGGATGATGGTCGATTCATGATTCGCGAGCAAACCAATGGTGGCCAAGTCTGGCAAAACCATTTCGACAAAAATGGGGAAATGACCGACGATGCCGCGATTGTCGCCCGATTGCTGGACTCGAAGACCGGACAGTTCACCATCGTTGTGGCGGGCATCGGAGAACGAGGCACGCAAGCGGCGGGTGATTTTGTCTCAAATCCTGAACTCCTGGAGCAAGGCCTGCGAAGCGTCCCCGCGGGCTGGCAAAAGAAAAATCTTGAAGTTGTCCTGCAAACTACCGTTACGGATTCGGTCCCAGGCCCTCCTCGCGTGATGGCAGCGTACTCCTGGTAGCATAAGCGGTTCATCTCCAACTTGCGCCGCATATACTCTTTTCGTGCCGGCTCCGCGAACACTCTTCCCACCACCATCTGCGCCGGCTTGCCATCGGGAGTATCATGATGCGAGCAATTTTCATGAGGTTTTGATCGGAACAATGCAAACAGGACGGCGCAAATTCCTTCATCTTTCTTTGGCAGCGATTGCTGGAACCCTCTCGCGAAGATGCGCTGCCCAAGGCATGGGGGGCCGGCAAGCAACCGCTCAGAAGAAGCCCACGGAATCTGGCCGTCCCTTTGACGCTTACTTTACCGACGTTGCGGCCTCGGCGGGATTGATTGCCCCGATGATTTACGGAGGCTCAGATCACAAGGAGTACATCATCGAAGCGAACGGTTGCGGCTGCGCGTTCCTTGACTATGATAACGACGGCTGGATCGATATTTTCCTACTTAGCGGAACCAGGCTGGAAGGCCCCCCGGCCGGAGCATCCAACCGACTCTATAAAAACAATCAGGACGGGACGTTCACTGATGTGACCGTGCAGGCGGGGCTTGAAGCGGTCGGCTGGGCCAACGCTGTGTGTATCGGTGATTACAACAACGATGGCTACGAGGATCTCTTCTGTACGTACTTCGGCCAGAATAGGCTTTACCGCAACCTTGGGAACGGCACGTTCAAAGATGTCACCAAAGAAGCTGGCCTGGTGGATTCCGAGGTGAGATGGGGCGCGGGATGCTCCTTCTTGGATTACAACCGGGACGGTCACCTGGATTTGTTCGTTTCCAATTACCTCAAATTCGACTTCGAGCACGTTCCTAGACCGGGAACTAATGTTAACTGCAATTGGAAGGGCATCCCGGTCAACTGCGGTCCAAAGGGTCTTCCCTTCGGCCGGCATTCCCTTTACAGAAATAATGGAGATGGGACTTTCACCGATGTCAGCATTGAGGCAGGTCTTGCGAAACAGTGGCCCAGCTACGGAATGACCGTCGTGTCGGCCGACTTCAACGAGGACGGCTGGCCGGATATATATGTCGCCTGCGACTCGACCCCGAGCCTCTTATTCATCAATCAGCACGACGGGACATTCAAGGAGGAGGGGATAGAGCGTGGCGTGGCTCTGAGTAATGACGGGGCTGAAGAAGCGGGAATGGGAGTGGGGATCGGCGATTTCGATCTGGATGGCCATCTGGATATTTTCAAAACCCACTTCATCGATGACACAGACGTGCTGTATCACAACGATGGCAAGGGCACTTTCGACGACTGGACTTTGCAGACGAAGATCGGAGTTGAGACCCGCTTCGCCAGTTGGGGAGCGGGAATTTTCGATCTCGACAACGATGGTTGGCCCGACATCTTTTTTGTGACCGGAAGCGTGTACCCGGAGGTCGAGAAACAACTCCCGCAAAATCCCAATAAGTCTCCTCGCATTCTCTTCAGAAACCTGGGCAACGGAACCTTTGAGGAAATTGCCGATGCCGGTCCCGGTGTTACGACGCCGCACTCGAGCCGTGGCTGCGTATTTGGCGATTTCGATAATGACGGCGATCTGGACGTCCTGATCCTGAATATGAACGAGCCTCCTTCCCTGCTGCGAAACGATTTGAAAGGAAAACACCACTGGCTGAAAGTGAAGCTCGTCGGCACAAAGTCAAACCGCAGCGCCATTGGCGCCCGTGTGTTGGCCCGGTACGCAGGCCGGACCCAGGCGCAGGCGGTCCTAAGCCAGTCAAGTTTTTATTCGTGCAACGACACGCGGCTTCATTTTGGTCTTGGACAAGCGAAGACTGCGGATCTGGTGATTTACTGGCCGAGTGGTCTGATGGAAAAATATCCAGCGGTCAAATGCGATCGGCTCATTACCATTCGAGAAGCCAATGGGATCATTCCCAATCTCGGCTGGGCGCGTTCCTAGATTCTTCGTTTCTCGGACGCCTGCTGTCGAACGCTTACGCCGTTCTTATTGTTTACGCAGGGAGATTGACACTTCTATGTTTCATACCGGACGCGTGGTGTTTTTGATCCTGGGGGCAGTTCTCGTTGCGCAAGGGCAACAACCCAAAGTATCCACTGCGTCGATTGAATCCTTGATTCGTTCTCAGGACTACGACCGGGCTTTGCAGCTCACTAAATCCGCCTTGCACGAAACGCCTAACGACTTCCGGCTCTGGACCTTGGAAGGAATTGTGCTTTCGATCAAGGGCAGCAACCAGGAGGCGTTAATTGCTTTTGACAAAGCACTCAGCCTTTCTCCGTCATACGCGGCGGCTCTGAAAGGGAAAGCGCAAATTCTCTTTCAGACTCAGGATAAGCGCGCAATCCCGCTGCTCGAGAAGATATTGAAACTGGAACCCAAGGATGAGACGGCGCACGAAATGCTCGCAAACCTTCTGGGGAGACTCGGAAATTGCCAGGCCGCGATTGGCCACTTTCTTCAAAGTGCACAACTGATCGCGAATCATCCCAGCTCGCTGGAAGTATATGGATATTGTCTCCAACAGACGAAACAGCCTCAGAAGGCGATCCCTGTATTTGGGCAGCTTGCCGCGCTGCTCCCACAGCAAACATATCCGAAATACGACCTCGCGGTTTTGCTGCTCGAAACGAAGCAGCATGATGCCGCTCTCAAAGTGCTGGAGCCTTTACTGGCCGCGGACCAGTCAGACCCGGATCTCTTGAGCCTGGCATCCGAGGCCTATGAGGCTGCGGGCGATACACCTAAAGCAGTGTCTCTTTTACGGCAGGCAATTGTTCTGAGCCCGGCCACAGCGGGTTATTACAATGCTTTTGCCTTGCTGTCTCTGGATCACGAGTCCTTTCAAGTAGGGATCGATATGGTCAACGCTGGAATGCAGGGCATTCCCGACGATCCGTCCTTATATATCTCACGCGGGTTGCTTTATGCGCAACTTGCGCAATACGACGAGGCGGAAGCAGACTTCGAGACAGCCGAGCGCCTTGATTCGGCGCAGAGTCTGAGCTCCTATGCGATGGATCTTGCGGAACTGGAGAAAAATAATCCCGTCAAGGCATTATCCGAAGTGCGTTCGCAGTTGAAGGCTCACCCAGACAGCGCGTTACATCACTACCTGCTCGCCAAACTGCTTGAAAAGAGTGCCTCCGGTATGCCAGGCAAAGCATCGAGTGAGGCAATCAGCTCCGCACTGACTGCCATAAAGCTAAAGCCGGATTTTGTGGAAGCGAGGGACCTTCTTGCAAGCATGTATTTCGCCTCCGGCCAGTATCGACTGGCCATCGAACAATCCGAGCTTGCGCTGCACTACGCCCCCGCCGATCAGAGCGCGATGTACCATCTCATTATGGCTCTGCGCCATTCAGGACAGAGTGGAGATCGCGAAAAAATTCAGGCGCTCGTAAAGCGCCTCTCCGAATCACAGCAAGCCTCGCGGCAGAAGGACAGTGACAGGAAACGATTCAAGCTGATCGAGCAACCTCCTGAGCCTTTGAAATGAAGACAGCGCTCTCTGTGCTTGTACGAGCACCGCGGCCCATTGGCCTCGTCGGAGGTCAGTCGGTTGGGGGTGTTTCTTTGCGCACCTCATTCCTTGTCAGTTGTGAGTGCCGAAAACTCATTGGTCCCTTCAGCGAGGCGGTAGGAGTGAGAGTACAGGATTTCGAAGAAGACGTACTCCAGTTGCGTCACCGCTACCACCAAGGAAACGCGGGGGGCGATTACGGCAAACTGAAAACCCCGAAGTCAATTCGGAACTTGCCCTTACCTACTTGGTTGGCTAATCGCGTGAGAGCCCTAGCAGACGGGACGGGCTATTGTTTCCGCTCCATAGCGAAATCCGGGACCCCAATAAATCGGAAGAATGCTTTGCGGCGGTATCTCCATCCCGCGTGCGCCGAACTGGGCTTTCGCGTTGGAGGTTGGCACGACTTCCGGCATACCTTGACCACTTGGGCACTCAAGAAGTACCCGACGAAAGTCGTATCGGGCTTGCTTGGGCACTCCAGCACAAAGACAACTCTCGACGTTTACGGCCATGTTTCGCAGGAGGATTATGCGGAACCTTTAGCGGAGATGGCAGGGAAGTTGTTGCACGATGTTGCTCAAAACGGCGGGAATCAAATTGGTGCCTAGCTAGCAAATTGCAAAGGAAGGAGGTTGGTGAACCGGGCAGGACTCGAACCTGCAACCCGCTGATTAAGAGTCAGCTGCTCTACCACTTGAGCTACCGGTCCACGGGCAATTCTTTATTTTACACGCTCAACAATTTCTTGTCGACACACGCCCTATTCAACGCGTCCTATCACGGCCCCGCACCGCTACTCTCATTTCGCACGCAGCACTTCTGCCAAATTCCGGGCCACTTCCCGCGCCCTCTCCAAGTCCTGCGGCTCAAACGAAATTGCCGACACCCGCGGGTGCCCGCCTCCGCCATACTTTTCCGCCAGTGACGCGAGATTCTTGTCCGCCGTCGCCTGGTTCCATGGATTCGTCCCCAGCGACACTTTCGCGCGCACCGGGGATGCGCTGACGCTCACCGAATACACGCCCTCCGGGTGCAGCAGGTAGGGAATGAACTTGTTGTAGCCTTCCAAATCCATGTCGCTTACGTCG
>CAYOOS010000089.1:0-4761 GCA_964405585.1 uncultured Acidobacteriaceae bacterium
GTGCGACTGGGGCAATTGATTCTCCCGCGGCTCATTTCATTTTGCGGTTGCTGACGCTGCGAACCTCGATGTTGTGCCGCTACTGCTCTCACTCACCAGCTTCACCTGGTTCGGCTGCAAGCTGTGCAAGCTTTCCAGATACGCCGCAATCCCCCGGTACAACCCCTCGGCAACACGCTGCCTTTGTCCGCTCTCCTGCAGCAGCTTTTCGTCGCTCGCATTGCTCACAAACGAAATCTCCGAAAGCACCGCGGGCATGTTGGCGCCGGTCAATACCACAAACGGTGCTTGCTTCACGCCGCGATTCGTTTCTCGCTGGCTCACCTGTTGCAGCCCTTGCGAAAGCGTGTTCTGAATGTCCGCGGCTAGCAGCTTCGACTCCGTGATCTTCTCGTTGCGCGCAATTTTGTTGATCAGCTCCCCAAGACTATGCAGCGAAATTTCCCCTAGCGCGTTCTCCCGCGTCGCAAGTTCCCTCGCTTCCGGCGAGGCTGCTAGGCTCAGGTAGTACGTTTCCACCCCGCGCGTTTCCCGGCTGTCGCTCGAATTCGCGTGAATCGAAATAAACAGGTCCGCATTGGCGCTGTTGGCGATGGCTGTGCGTTCTTCCAGCGGCACGTGCCTGTCATCTTTTCTTGTGTACACCACTTCCGTATCCGCAATGTTTTTTTCGATCAGTTGCCCCAGTCGCAGCGCCACATCCAGGCACAGGTCCTTTTCCAGCAGCCCGTGTGGCCCCTTAGTTCCCGTGTCGTATCCCCCATGGCCCGGATCGATCGCGATACGGTTGATCTTCAGTCCCAATTCGCGCGCCAGCGAGTGAAAATTCCCCTGGCCACCATTACTCTGATGCGGCGCATCTCCCGCGTTGTGCAACCCCGCATCCAGTCCCGCACCCGCTTTCGCGTCGGTCGCAGTTTGCCCGTGAACATCAATCACCAGGCGGTACGGGTCCGTCAAAAGTTGCGCCGAATACTCCTTCGCTCCATCCGCATACAGCACCAGCCGCACCACTTCATCTTTGTTTTGCGCCGCCCGCACCCACTTCAGCAGCCCGCCCTCGCTGGCCACGGTCCTCTGGCTTACCAGCGGGCTCAGTTGCGCTTTGTACAAATCAAAATAAATTCTGTCCGGCGAACCGATGCGCGCCGACTCGTACTGCACCGCATTCTCCAGCATCACCACCACCCGTGCATCATTCTCCGTGCCCGATGTTTGGATTGCGGTAACGTAGGGCATGCCGCCCGTGCTCGTGCGCGGTTCGCTGGATACACCACTCGCCGCTGGCTCCTGAACCCCCGCATTTTGCTTCCCCTCGTTCCCCATCTTGTGCACGAGCAGGTTCTTCGTTGCCGCCACTTCCTTGCGCATGGCCTGCATCATTCCCGGCAACACATTTCGCGGCATGGCCAGGCTCGCTGACAGCAAAACTCCCACCACTCCACCCGTCCAAACTCCCCAGCGAGGCACGCTCCATCCCGCCACCTGCTTGTACGTAATCCCCGGCGTTGCCGGCGCCTCGATTCGCTTCTCCAGAGCACTGCCCGTACTCGCCGCCATTGTCGTTGGTGCCGCCACTTGGGCCACCATCGGCGCCAGCGTTTGCACTCCTGGGATCATCGTGGCCGGAATCGTTACGCGGCGAGCGACAGTCACAATCTCCAGCTTCCGCGCCGCGTTCTCCACGACCTCCCGCGACACCGTATGGCGCCCTCTGGCATACGCTTCCAGCAATGCCCGGAAGCAGATCTTGTTGATGTTTCTCGGTACGCCTTCGCTCCTCTCCGCCACCAACACCAATGCCTCCGCTTCAAACAGTCCTTCGCCGCGATATCCCGCCACTTTCAGCCGGTGCCTCACATAACCCGCGGTCTCCTCTGGCGTCAGCGCTTCCAGATGTTGCACCATCGTGATGCGCTGCAGCAATTGCGCCATCTGCTTTTGCTGAAGTTTCTCCCCGAATTGCGGTTGCCCCGCCAGAATGATTTGCAACAGTTTGCTGTGCGGTGTCTCGAAGTTGGAAAGCATTCGGATGGTTTCCAGCACCGGCTCATCCAGGTTTTGCGCCTCATCCACGATCAGCACAAATCGCCTGCCCGCCAGCATTTCCGCAAACAATATCTCATTCAGCTTGTTGTGCATGGCCACCAGGCCCATGTCCGCTGCATTGACTCCCAACTCGCTCAGCAGGTACTCAAAGAACTCGCGCGAATTGCACTGTGTCTGAAACAGGAATGCGGCGCGCGCCGTATCGCGCAACCCCTCCAGCAGTTGATACAGCAGCGTCGTCTTGCCCATGCCCGGCTCTGCGATCAGCGCCAGGAATCCCCGGTCCCCCAGAATCGCTTCGGTAAGCGAGTCGAGTGCCTCGCAGTGCGTCTGGCTCGGGTATAGATACGCCGGGTCCGGCGTCACGCCAAACGGCTGCTCCCGCAACCCATAAAAATCCAGAAACATGGCACTCACCTCCGCTTCCCACCAACGCCACCAGATAATCTTACCCGCTCCCCTGCCTCGGGGTTCCACTTCTCTATCAGCTCACCCGACAACGCACTCCGGAATTCGCGCTCAGTCGACTGGGGTGAAAACACCACACCGCGCACTTCGCCGGGTCTTCCGTACCCCTTCCCGGCAGACCGCTACTGTACTTCTGACCGCTTCCGCTTGCAATGCTGCGTCACCTTTTTGGAGTGCCGCGGCTAGCCGCCGCTTTTGGGCAGTTAGCCTCTGCTCCCAGACTTCCTGATGGTGGCTGACAGATTGACCGGTAGAGCAGGTCTGGCGAGCGGAGTTCACTTAACGCGTTGAGTCAACTTCGGGTGGTCTACCCTGGGGTTGTGCAAGGGTAGGTCCGGTGGGTGAAACGAACCATGAATGAAAAATAAAGCCCGGATGTTTGGACCTTTGGAAAGTTGAGTCCAAAAGTCTTTCAACAGCGCCCTACACAAATTCCTTGAAAAGTTCCTTTGCCGGTGCCGCAATCACAGCCCGGTCCACCAATATTCCTTCTTCCCCCGCGATCCTGCTTCCCACCGCCACCGCTGCCTCGACGCTTGCCACGTCCCCTGTCAACAGAACAAACCCTTTTCCTCCAAGAGCCATGGCGAGGTGAACACGGAATAGCGTTACATCGGCAGCCTTTACCGCTGCGTCAGCCACTTCAATGATGCTCGACGCGGAAAATGTCTCAATCACTCCCAACGCTCCCGCCTGATGCGGTTCCAGATATACCGTTCCCGTAATCGCCGGGAATATCGATGGATGTATGCCAGTGATCACTCGCTTTTCGATCACCGTCCCGGTCCCCGCAGCGGCACCCGCCTGCACTGCCGCAGTCACAGAGGCAACATCGCCTGCAAACGCAACGATGTATTTGCCCGAACAAATTGTCCGCGCCATCAGCAGCTCCACGTTTGCCGCCTTCACTGCGGCATCCTGCACCACGAACCCGCGCGCCACGCTGGAAAGCTCGATCAATCCAATGGAGTCCAAATTTGCCATCGCTTTCCTCTCATCCCGCCTCAACTGTCACGGCGTCTTCCACTGCGCGAACGACCCCATCGATGCTGCAATGAACGCGTGCCCCCAGCGCACCCGCTTCCGGTTTGGCCAGCAAATCCCCCATGCGTACGCGATCCCCAAGGCGCACCACCGGGGCAGAAGCGGCGCCGGCATGCTGCTTCAGCGGAATCCGAACCTGCTTCGGTGATAAGGTCACGTCCACCAGCGGTCCTTCATTGTGATATTCCGTCAAACCCAGCTTCAGCATCAGCCTCTTCATCGGAACCCGCCGGTATTCGGCCATCGGATGCGGCGCAATCTCTTCCGCCAGTCCTTTGAACGTCAGTCCCAGCTCCCTCGCCCCCGGTTTGCCCTGTACACAGACACTCTTTGGGTCCAGATCCTCGGGACAAGCGAAAAGCGTGCACAGATTGCATTCGCAACAATACAGAGTTGCCGAAACGAACTTCTCTTCGGATCGCCCAAAACCCAGCGCCCTCATTGCGCCGTGCGGTT
This sequence comes from uncultured Acidobacteriaceae bacterium, assembly GCA_964405585.1. Classification (GTDB taxonomy): domain Bacteria; phylum Acidobacteriota; class Terriglobia; order Acidiferrales; family UBA7541; genus Acidiferrum. Next base: position 4,018 of record CAYOOS010000089.1, read on the forward strand.
CGATCGGATGTCCCAGCAGATACCTCGGACACATGTCCGTGCAGAAGCGGCACTGATCGCACGCCGCTTTTCCGATGTGGTGGATCTGTTTCCACGTCGCGTTGTAGCGCCGAATCAGCGGATGACTCCAGGGCAGAACAATGATCCCGCCCAGCGTCTTCGTCACCGGCTCATCCAGTGAAGAAGCGAGCTTCCCCATCATCACGCCACCCAGCAAAACGCCGAAGTCTTCACTCGTAGGTCCGCCGGCCGCTTCAATCGCTTCCCTGATCGTTATCCCAATTGGCAGGCGCAGCGTCACCGGCCGCGCCACCGCCCCCGCCACCGTCAAATACTTGTGCGTCACCGGCTTGTCGTTCCCGATATTCAGCAGCGTCTCGACGTTGCAGACCACCGCGCCCACATCCTTCGGCAAACCCCCCGGTGGAATCACTCGCTTCAGAATATCGTGTACCAGGATGAACTCGTCTCCGGCGGGGTAGCTGTCCGAGAGCGGGAAAACTCTCACTCCGGATGGAAGCAGCGACTGCACGTGCTCAATCACATCCACATACTTGTTCTTGATTCCGATCACGCCCTCACTGGATCCAGTGCAATCCATCGCGATTCGCAGGCCGCGCAAGATCGCTGGCGTGTGATGCAGTAGCAACTCTTTGTCTTTATGCAGCAGCGGCTCACATTCGGCTGCGTTCACTAATAAGGAAGGAACCTTCGCGCGCAGTTTCACGGCCGTTGGGAACCCAG
>CAYOOS010000089.1:4771-11979 GCA_964405585.1 uncultured Acidobacteriaceae bacterium
AGTCTTCGATTCGTTCAAGCAGACTGGGCGACTGGTATTGCCAATTTCGTGACTGATGCTGAACTATTATGCTTGACTGTGCCTATAAAGTGCAATAGTCTGAGCGTAGTTAGTCAGAGGCAGTCACGTCCTTTCAGGACACGAGGCGTCACCAGCAGATTTACCTGCTTCCTGACTGCAGCGAATCCCATGGCTCAGCCGACACCGCAGCTTCCCATCCACCGCGACGACGTGGAACAAATCGTCCGCAGTGTCGTTCTGGAGCGTCTGAAAACCTGCAACAAGGCAGCAACGCCCGCCCTAGCAGTCCACGCCTCCGCCCGCCACATTCACCTCTGCCGCGAGCATCTCGAACTCCTCTTCGGCTCTGGCCATGAACTCACTGTGGAACATCCGTTGCACCAGCCCGGCAACTTCGCCGCCAGGGAAACTGTCACCTTGATTGGTCCTCGCAGTCGCCTCATCTCCAATTTGCGCATTCTCGGCCCGCTTCGTGACCGCTCCCAAGTCGAGCTAGCCTTCACCGATGTCATCAGCCTCGGTCTTGAAAACGTCCCGGTGCGCCTCTCTGGCGATATTGACGGCACCCCCGGCTGCTTCATCATGGGTCCGCAGGGGATGGTTGAGCTGAAGCAGGGCGTAATTCGCGCCGCGATTCATGTCCACATGAATCCGTCCGAGGCGGAGTTTTACGGAGTAAAGCATCGCGATCTTATGAAATTGCGTGTTGGCGGGGAAGCAGGTGTCACGTTCAACCGGTTGCACGTTCGTGTCAACCCGGCCTCCCGCCTTAATGTCCACATGGATACCGACGAGGCCAATGCGTGTGGGCTGCACATTGCAAAAGAAGTGGAATTAATAAAGTAGGAGAAAAACATGAAGCAGGCTTTAGGAGTAATTGAAACCAAAGGACTGGTCGCGATGTTTGAAGCGACCGATGCCATGTTGAAAGCGGCGAACGTTACCTTCACTGGCTGGCTGCCCGTGGGCGGTGGGTTAGTGACGGGCTTCATCGAAGGTGATGTTGCCGCCGTGAAAGCAGCTACCGACGTCGGAGCATCGGCTGCTGGACACATCGGTGAAGTGTCCAGTGTGCAGGTGATCGCTCGCCCGCATGACGATCTGGACCAATTCATTCAGCAAGTCTCGCAGAAGCCGGCCACCACAAAGACGGAGAAGCTTCCGGCCAACTCCCCCGATCAAGGCGCGCTTGGCTTGGTCGAGACCCGCGGATTGGTTGGCGTAATCGAAGCCAGCGATGCCATGTGCAAAGCCGCCCGCGTGCAACTCCTCCGCGAAATCGAAATTGGCGGCGGGTACGTAACTGCAGTCGTCCGCGGAGATGTCGGCAGTGTCCGCGCTGCGGTGGATGCAGGTGCCGAAGCTGCGAAGAGCGTCGGCGAACTCGTATCCTCGCATATCATACCGCGTCCCCACGACGCGCTTCTCGAAGGGCTTTTGCGCTAATCGCGCGAATGAAATGGAGACGAACATGTCGAGTATCGGAATGATTGAAACCAAAGGCCTGGCCGCCCTGGTGTGCGCGACGGATGCCATGTTGAAGGCCGCAAAAGTTCAGTTTAAGGGCTGGAAAAAAGTGGGCAGCGGTTTGTGCACCACTTTTGTCACCGGCGACGTGGCCAGCGTAAAAGCCGCAGTGGATGCCGGCGCCGCCGCCGCTCGTTCTGTGGGCGAAGTCGTAAGCGTGCACGTCATCGCGCGCCCTCACGACGACCTCCAGACAGTTCTGCCAAAGTAGGCTCACTATGTTTCTTGCAAAAGTGATCGGAAGCGTTGTCGCACCACAGAAAACTGCCGAGTTTCAGGGCATGAAACTTATGCTCGTGCAACCGTACATCACCCGCGATGGGGCGCTCGTTCCCTCGGGCAGCTCCGTCGTAGCCGTCGATTTTATCGGTGCTGGCCAGGGGCAATGCGTCTTGTTTACCCAGGGCAGCTCTGCCCGCTTGACTCCCGCCACCAAGGGCGCTCCCGTGGACGCCTTGATCGTCGGCATCGTGGACACCGTTGAAGTCGATGGAAAGGTGCTGGAGAAGCCGTAATGTTTGACCGCGAACAACTCGTGGCGGAGATCTCCCAGGAAGTCATCACTCGTCTCCAGGCTCATCTTGCCTCCCGATCGCAAGGGCATTCCGCTCCTGCTCTTGTTGCTCCGGCCATTTCGGCTGGCAAGGATGGCGTCTTCCCCACAGTGGATGCTGCCGTGGCTGCTGCCGCGGAAGCGCAGCGAAAAGTCGCCGCGCTCAGCCTCGAAGACCGTGGCCGCATGATCAGTATCATTCGCCGCATCTGCGAAGAGCGCAAACACGAACTCGCAAAAATGGAGTTGGACGAATCCGGCCTCGGCCGCCTCGATCACAAAATTCAGAAGCTCGAAATCGTCAAGAACGTTCTTGGTGTCGAGGCCATGCGTTCCGAAGCGCGTACCGACGCCAGCGGCTTGTGCTTGATCGAACGCGCTCCCTGGGGTGTCATCGGCATGGTTTTGCCCGCAACGCACACTGTGCCCACCATGGCCAGTAATGCCATCAATGTGCTAGCGGCAGGGAATACCGCCATCTTCAGTCCACACCCCGCAGGAGCCAAAGTCGCCGCCTACGCTCTTGGTTTATTCAATCATGAAATCCAGCGCGAACTGAAAATCGCCAACGTCATCACCACCGTCGCCGAACCAAGCATCCGCACCGCGGAAGAAATCTTCAAGCATCCAGGCGTAGCCCTGCTCTGTGTAACGGGCGGTCCTGCGGTCGTGCGCGCCGCTTCCAAGTCTGGCAAGCGCGTGATTGCCGCGGGCCCGGGCAATCCTCCCGTCGTCGTCGACGAAACCGCGGATCTTCCCGCCGCCGCTGCCGCCATCATCCAAGGCGCGGCCTTCGACAACAATCTCCTCTGCATCGGCGAAAAAGAAATCTTTGTGGTTGCTTCGGTTGCCGACGCTTTCAAGTCCGCCATGCGCCGCGCTGGCGCCTTCGAAGTTGACGCCGCTGGTATTGAGCGCCTCGCCGAAGCCGCCTTTCAGTTCGATGGGCCCGGCAAAGGTTGTGGCCGCGCTCATCTCAAGCGCGATCTCGTTGGCAAAGATGTTTCCGTCCTGGCGGCCGCCGCGGGCTTGCGCGTTCCCGCTGGCACCGATCTCCTCTTTGGCGAAACTCCCGAGGATCACCCCTTCGTTCAGGAAGAGCAGATGATGCCATTCGTCCCGGTGGTCCGCGTCCACGATGTGGACGCCGCCATCGCCGCTGCGCTCAAAGCCGAACACGGTTACCGCCACACCGCCATCATTCATTCCAGCAAACTCGAGAATGTCACCAAAATGGCGCGCGTCATGAACACAACTCTCTTGGTCCATAACGCGCCCTGCACCGCCTCGCTTGGTTCCGGCGGCGCGGGCTATCTCAGCTTTAGCATCGCCACTCCTACTGGTGAGGGAGTGACCACTCCTCTTACATTCACACGCGAACGTCAGATTACCCTCGGCAGCGGAGGACTGCGCATCATTTAGCCATGTTCCTTGCACGCATCGACGGCACGGTCACCTCAACGGTGAAGCATTCCAGTCTCGCAGGCGCTCGCCTTCTCATCGGCCAGCGTATCGAACAGGATGGCACGCCCAGCGGTGAACCGTTGATCATCATCGACGAAATGGGCGCTCGCCGCGGTGGCATCGTTCTTGTTTCCACCGACGGTGACATCCTGCGCAAGGCCCGGGGCAATACCACTCCGGCGCGCTTGTCCGTCGTTGGGATCGTCGATCGCGTCAGCGGGGTGGCCCGATGAGACTCGGCATCGTTCGTGGCCGCATCGTATTGGCCGTTTCCGTTCCGGAGCTCAGCGGAAGCCGTTTGCTGATCGTCGAGCCGGTTACCTCGGAAAATCTTGCCAAGCGTTCCGGGGCTGGCGGAAAAGCCTTGGTAGTCGCCGATCACCTCTCTCCGGGCGAAGGCCAGATGATCGCTTTCGTTGAAGGGCGCGAAGCGGCCAATCCGTATTGGCCAGAGAAAGTTCCCGTGGACGCATACTGTTCTCTTATCGTGGACACGCCCGATTACCATCCGCCCGTCGTTCCGGCGGCGCAAGCCGGAAAAGAGTAAAGGTTATGGACAGCAATAGTATCGATTTCAGGACGTTCAAAGTGATTGCGTCGCAGGATATTGAACTGGCGGCGAAGCAGGGAATTAAGACGCTTGTCATTCGTCAGGGCGCGGTCGTCACTCCATCGGCGCGCGATTTCGCTGCCAGTCGCGGCATCACTCTCACCGTGGACGGTGCCTCCCCCGCTGCCAACTCCCACGCCGCCCCTGCCCGGCAGAACAAGTCTCACTGGGATGCTTTGCTCAACTCTCCCGAAGCCAACAAAATAAAGGACGAAATCATCGCCGTCGGCAAAAAACTGTGGCAGCGGCAATACGTGGATGGCAATGGCGGCAATATCTCCTACCGTCTCGCCGACGGAATTGTCCTCTGCACTCCAACCCTGGTCAGTAAAGGCGACCTCAAGCGAGAAGATATGTCTCTCGTGGACCTCGATGGCAACCAGCTCACCGGAGGCCCGCCCCGCACCAGTGAAATCTACCTTCATCTTGAAATCTATAAAGCAGTCCCCGAGGCCAAGGCTGTTGTCCATTGCCATCCGCCGCACGCTACCGCTTACGCGATCACCGGTCGCGTCCCCCCCACTTGCATCGTGCCCGAATTCGAAGTGTTCGTCGGCCGCGTCGCCATCTCTCCCTATGAAACCCCCGGCACCAAGGCGTTCGCGGAAACGATTCTGCCCTACGTCAAAAAACACAATACGGTTCTTTTGACGAATCACGGCATCGTCTGTTGGGCAGACACCGTCACGCACGCCGAATGGTACGCCGAAGTTCTGGAAACCTATTGCTGGACCCTTCTAATCGCCAGCCAATTGGGCGCGCCGCTTTCTTTTATTCCGCCGGAAAAGGCTGCCGACTTGATGAAGGTGAAACAGCGTCTCGGTTTGCCCGATCCTCGCTTCGGCATGCAGGAGTGCCAGCTATGCGATCTGCCTGAGCCGGAAAATCCCATCGCCCTTCAGCCTCCGCCGGGTTCCGGCGGAGCCACCGCTTCTCCCGGCGATATCGAAGCTATCGTAAAATCGGTGACGGATGCGGTAATGTCCGCTCTCGAGAGGAAATCAGTCGGCTGAGATCTTTGCGTGCCCGGATCTCGGGATCGCAAGTTCTCAGCCGTACATTGCATGAATAGCGCCGTCCGCCAACGCAGAATCCGCGAATTGCTTGAGTCGGAAGAGTTTCTCGACCTAGACACTCTCTGCACTCGTCTCGAAATCTCCGAATCCACCGCCCGCCGCGATCTCGCAACGCTGGAAACCCAGGGCGTCCTTCGCCGCGTTTACGGCGGCGCCATGGCCATGCAGCCGCGCGAACATCACCTTGATTTCGTCTGGCAAAGCGAGCACATGACCGAGGAAAAACATCGCATCGCCGCTCTCGCCGCCAGTTTGATCGAGGAAAACGAAACCGTAATTCTCGATGGCGGTTCTACAGTGGCCGAAGCCGCCCGCGCACTCGCCGGCCGTTCCTTGCAAGTCATCACAAACTCTCTTCCCATCGCCGAAGTGTTCAGCAATGCCCGCCAGGTGGAAGTGACTCTTACCGGCGGCTACCTCTATCCGCGTCTTCGTTGCATGCTCGGCCCCGCTTGCGAACACATGCTGGCCAACGTCACAGCCGACGTCTTGGTCATGGGCATTGGCGGAGTGACCGCATCAGGCTTTAGCAATAGCAACACTCTCGTCGTCGCTCCGGAACGTAAAATGATCGAAGCGGCGCGCAAAGTGATCGTCCTGGCCGATCACACAAAATTCGGCCGCAACTCCGTCATCCATCTGGCCCCCCTGGATGTTGCAGACATAGTGGTGTCGGATACCGCCCTGGATCCCCAGTTTCAGGAGATGCTAAAGTCCGCCGGTGTCGAAGTTCTCCTGGCCTAACGCCCCGCAGCCCGCGTTAATACGGCATACGCCCGCCGGGCCACGATCAATTCCTCATTCGTCGCAAGCGTAACCACGGCCACCTTGGAACCGTCCGTCGAAACCACGCGGTCGCCATCCCCTGTCTCATTCCGAACAGAATCCAATCGCACTCCCAGAAACTCCAGCCCAGCACAACAATCGCGCCGCAACCTGGAAGAATTTTCGCCAATGCCTCCAGTGAACGCGATAGCGTCAATTCCCTCCAGCGCGGCGGCATAAGCTCCGATAGTTTTTCTCACTTCGTAAGTGAACACGGAAAGAGCCAGCGCGGCATCCGCACTGCCCGCAAGAATCGCTTTCTCCAGATCGCGAACGTCCCCACCTGGAATTCCCGAAATCCCTGCCAGTCCCGCGGTTTGCGTCAGTTGTTCCGCAGCAGTCGTCACCGTCCAATCATTTTTCTTCATCAGGAACAGCAGCGCAAACGCGTCCAGGTCCCCATGACGCGTTGCGCTTTCCAGTCCCGACTGCGACGAGAATCCCATCGTCGTATCAATCGACTTGCCATCGCGCACCGCGCAAATCGATGAGCTTCCGCCTAAGTGGCAACTCACCAGCCGGAGCGAGTCGCGCTTCACTCCAAGAATCTCGGGAACTCGCTCGCTCACGTATTGGTGCGATGCTCCGTGAAATCCATACCGCCGCACGCCGAATCGTTCGCACCAGTCCTTTGGGATTCCATAGCGTCCCGCGTACTCCGGCATCGTCGTGTGGAATTCCGTCTCAAATGCCGCCACCAGCGGCACTTTGGGCATCGCCGCGCGAAAAGCCTTAATTCCCAGCAGGTAAATCCCATTGTGCACGGGTACCGCGGGCAAATACTCCTCCATGGCCGCGATCAATTCATCATCAATCACAAACGTCCCGCGATACTTCGGTCCGCCGTGGACCGTCTTGAAAGCCACTGCGTCGATTGTCGCGTCATTGATTGCTATTTGGCGGATGGCGCTGGCGTAGTCGCTCACACGCTCCAGTCGCCCGCGCGCAAGAACCTTCCCCGAAGGCATCTCCAACAGTTGGTATTTCAGCGAAGTCGATCCGAGGTTCGGAACCAGAATGTTCATAGTGGTAGATGGGAAAGCTGGTTTGTCGTCATGTTTCTGTTTTATCTCTCGCAGGTTCTTCCTTACTGCTGCCGCCTCAACTGCGCGGCAATTCGTAGCGTCACAAT
>CAYOOS010000090.1:0-11785 GCA_964405585.1 uncultured Acidobacteriaceae bacterium
GGCGACCTCGAGATCTTGCAGCGCAATGGCCCCGTGAGCGTACATGTCCACAGCTCGGTTCAACTGCTTTCGCGCAAGAAGTTCGTCGGCGACAGCCTTGCGATAGGCGTCGAACCCACCCGCAACATCGTCGCTGCGAATGGTCAGCAGCAACTGGCCCTTTTTCACGGTGTCCCCCAGCCGCGCATGAATGGCTACGACGCGGCCAGAGGCCAGGGAAATAACGGGGACGTTGCGAGCGACGTCGGGGGTGACCACCCCGGTGACCACCAACTCAGAGGCCGCGGGACGCGCGATGACCTCGGCGAGCGGAAACTGCTCAGGCCGGTCGACAGAGAACAGGCTGACATCCACGCCTGGAACAACGTTGGCGGGCGGTGGAGCTTCAGCGGCTACATCGCCTTCTCTACCGCAGCCGCCAAGACTCGGCAGCAGTGCGACACAGATAAGCAGAAAACCTGCTTCCAAATTCTTGTTTTTCATGAATACCTTCCAATCCACTGCGCTCATGTTCCGACAACGTTTTTTGTCTTCAAATGAGCGCACCCTTCGCAGCAGCGGGGAGATTCACCCACTTTCGGCCGATCTATTGAGGTTGTGCGTAAGTTCCGTTGCTAGAACTGTGCCGAGGGGCCCGGCGGTGCTCTTCCCGAAGATGAACGAAATTCCGCGCACTTTGTAAACGGCGAAACGATGCGCGAAACGAGCTTCTCTTTCAACTCAAGAAGAAGAGCCCGGTCGCCAGTTAGGAGCCTTCCAGCTCGAAAGCCTGAAGCTGGCAAGGCGGATGCGTGGTGAACCTGACCGGGACCCGATGCCCTGCCCTCATCGGAGGCAAAGGAACCTGGCGAAATGGCCAAGGTGAGACGGTCGTGGCCTTCGTTGAGAAGGACAGCAAAAGGCAAACCAAGAAGTTTGGAAGTAAGAACGACGTCATTTGCAATATTGTCACCGCTCATGTCAAGCAGCTCTGGTTGCAGGCCACCGGGCGGCGCAACGATCGCGAAGGACTGTTGCGACCCTGAGGCAAACTGCAATTGCACGGTGTAGAGCGTGTGTTGAGGGAAGGCCTGCTCAATGACGACTGTTTCCTCCAAACTGTGATCGCCGTCAGACTCCGTAACGTAGTGGGTGATTTTCGGACGTAGGCCCAAGGCTGGCGCTTCAAAAGGGCTGGCGGCCGGGGAAAGAGCGGGCGCAAAGTTACCTACACGATTCGAAAACTGTGCTTTGGCGATTTCTTGCGAGTACGAACGTGTGCCCGCAAATGCGGCAAACGCGAGTACTAACAAAAGCTTTGCAGTGTGTTTCATCGCCTGGTTTTCGCCTTTGCCCCCTATATTCTCTTTCTCTGGAAGTTCACCTGCTTCAGTTGGCTTCCGGCCGATGTACTCGTTCCTAAAACTTGACCATAATGGCAATCGTGTTTACCGCTTGCCCCCTGCGCAAATCCGGTTGCCATGCAGTCCATCCACTGCCGTATTGTTGCGTGCATGCTGCGGCCACCGCCCCTCCGGAGTTATCCACCGTGAAACCTAGCCCTGATGGCGAAACATTGGAAACTGCAGAGGTAGTTCCGTTCGTGCAAATGTAGCTTGCACCCGTGCCCACGGCGCCATTGTTGGCCACCGGCGCAACGTTCCCTCCCGGCGGAGTAATCCCCTCGCGTCCCGACCAGTAAGGAACGTTTGCGTGGCGATAGCCCGACTCAAAGCGGAAGGTGATGTACTGTGAAGGCATCCAATCAAAGGTGAGCGAGCCATCCCAAGCCTTGTAAATACTCCCGGGATACGCGGGGAAGTAAGGCGATCCAGAGACGGCGGTCGCGCCATTGATGGGCTGAAGCAACGTCAGGTACCGCCCCGGATTGTCCAGTACTCCGCCACCCAGCGTGATGCCATAGCGGTCCTTGTGGAACCACCAGCGGTTGTAAAGCATCCAGCCGGCAAAATCCTGTTTAGGATGTCCGTTGCTATTGTTGTGACAGCTTACGGTGGTGCCCGGCGTTGATGAACCACCGTATTCGCACCCCAAATCGCCCGTTAGGGAGAAGGCCATCTTGTCCAACCCGAGATTTTCGGGGTGATTGAAGTACCTGACCTCAATGCTGTCGTCTGTGTGAATACGCGAACGTCCAGGAACACCCAAGGTATCCGTGCCCATGCCGTAATTGTTGAAGACCATTGATACCCACGGCTTCGGACGCCACAGGATCTGTCCTCCAAGGCCGGGATGGCCATTGAACTTGGCGTAGGATTGCCAGCCGTTGATGAACCATGGCTCGATCTTCAGTTTTTCCGTAGGGAACCACTGAACGCGCACGCCATTGAAAAACCAAGGCGTATTCGAGGAGACAAAGGAAGGTTGATAGGTCCAGTTGTCAAAATTGTAATAGCTGAAAAGGCCGATGTAGGACACGAAAATTCCCGCGTCAACGTTAAGGCCGTGGTTAACGTGGAAGTGGTATCCGCCGTAAGCTTCGGAGAAGTACTTGTAAGCGTCGTTGAGGTTCCATTGACCGACACCTGCGCTGCCGTCGTTGCGCGGCGTGGTGGTTGCAAACAAACCGAACATGGTCAGGATGCGCCCGCGAACGTCACCCACATGCAAGTCGCCGCCGAAGCTGAGCTGCTCCAACTGCACCTCGCCGTTTCGGAAACTTTCCGTCGACCCACCCATGGTGTGATCTTTGGGCTGGTTGTAATCTTCGATGTAATTCGAGTCGACTCTGAATTCCGGGGTGAAGTATTTTGAATCCCATACTGCATCCTTGTTACGCGCATTGCCGTTCAGCCACGTCCAGTCTGCGAAGGCGAAAGGTTCGGTCGGTGCAGCACTGGCTGGCGCTGCCGCGGCTTTGTCAGGGGATTGCTGCGGTCCTATGGCCGCCGCATCCCTGCTGCTTGAAAAAGTGCCAGGGCTCGCCGGCGTCGGTGAGTTCTTCGCGCTGCTCAGGGCAGCTGAGGGATCGGCCGCATTGGTTGGCGCAGGCTGAGCTACCGCGGGAGCCTCCTCCTTGGCTGGCGCCGGAGCCGCGGTCGAATTCGCCTTGGACTCGAGCTCTTCGACGCGCTTTTTGAGCTCCTCCAACTGATCGAGCAAGTATCGTTCCCGCTCCGATAGCGGCGCTGGCGATTCGATCTTTGTGGCGGACGGGCTTGTGGCGGGTTTGCTCTCATTCTTAGCTGGTTTCTCATCCGCCTTCGTATCTGTATGGCTTTCGTCCGCCACCAAACAAACAGGAACACTTAGTGCCGCCATCAGCGCGATTATCACGAACCATGTGCAACTACAATATTTCTCGATTACACGCATTTATCTCTCCTGTTATATGAGCGGCTACAACCCTCTGCCTGAGCCGGAAATCGTCCGCAAATATCGCACCCTTCGCTTCATAGCCCGATAGCGCGTCTTCGTCCCTCGATGCTAGCAATTGTGAAAAGTCACCTGAATATATGCGGCAGCGCTTCGTCATCTGGTTCGTGACGATAGGGGAGAGCGCATGAAAAAACCGTGAAGATTTCCTGAAGAGTTCGGGTTGCAACCATGATTTTTTCGCTGTGGTGCATAGGTTTTTTTGAAGAGGGCACTGCTTCTTTTGACTCACTCGGGCACTCGCAGGCGGTACCCTACCCACGGCTCTGTTAACAAATGCTTTGGCTTGCCAGGCTGCAATTCAATTTTTTTTCGGAGTTGCTTCATGTAGGCCCGCAGGTGGCCGAGTTCACTCCCGTAGTCCGGACCCCACACAGCCTGCAGCAACTCGCGGTGGGGCACAATTTTATTGGGGTTGTTGGCAAGGTACTGTAATAAATCGAACTCCTTTGGCGTCAAATGAATCCTTCGGCCCCGCACAGTCAGTTGGCGTTGTTGAAAGTTCACTTCCACGTCTTGCAGTCTTAAGTGCTTCGTCCCGGTATCTCCGGCCTTTCTCCGCAAAACCGACCGAATCCTGGCGAACAGTTCTGACGTGCTGAAGGGTTTGGTAACGTAATCGTCGGCTCCTGCGTCCAGTGCTATTACTTTGTCCCTCTCCTCGTTGCGGACGGTGAGCATGATGATGCCAACGCTGGAGATCATCCGAATGGCGCGGCAAACGTCCGTCCCCCTGATGTCCGGCATATTGATGTCGAGAAGAATCAGGTCGTACTTTTGTTCGCGCAACTTCTCCAGGGCCTCTTCCCCGCCGCGCGCATCATCAACTTCGTATCCGCCAGCCACCAGTGTGATTCTAAGCACACGGCGAATCTGGACCTGGTCGTCCACGACTAAAATTCTGCCCTTCACGCACGTCCTTCCGTCCGTGAAGGATTTCCCCCCCAATGAACTCGCCACTCCCAATCTAGCCACGGAACCCTCCCAACTGGCACCGTCCTAAACTCCCGCTCCGGAAATTGCTGCGGAGCAGGTATAGCAAAAGTTGAGCGCTCTGGCCTGCGCCTTCACAATGGGCATCTCATCCTGCAAGACATCACGTAAGCAATCCGTAAGAAACAAATAACGAATAAGCAAGTAAAGCGTACTCCTTCGGCAGGGCGATCTCGCCCCTTCACCAGAGCCATAACTTCAATCCTGCTAACGCTCAGAACTCGTTTTCACTAAATCCCTAAGAATCTGCCCCGGCTTTTTCAGGCGTGATTCTGTGGGGTAGTTTTCCAAGCGCCAGTCGCGTTCTGATTTTTCTTGTTTCAAGGTTCGAAATCTGATTCGTGAGGGACGCATGGCGCCAGGATTCTGCCGTCAAAACTTTTGAATCACGCCAACGGCAGGCTGAAGGTAAAAACCGAGCCCACTCCACGACAACTGGAGACACTCATCGTTCCTCCATGAGCTTCGGCAATGGCCCGGGCGATTGGTAATCCCATCCCGGTACCGTTAACTCGCGATCGTTGATCCTTGCCGCGATAAAACTCTTCAAAAATCAACGCCATCTCTGCCTTCTCAATTCCCGGTCCATGGTCTGCCACACTGAGGAACAAAAAAGCGTTGCGTTCTTCGGCGGTTAAGGTAATTGGTTGCCCTGGCGATGAATAGAGATCTGCATTGTTGATCAAGTGTCCTAGCACTTTCTTCGCCAAGTGAAGATCAACGAGGACGCGCGATTCTTCGTGCTTCAGTTCGATGTGAATTGCCCTCGATCGAAGAACCCTTTTGCAGTCCGCCAGGGCGGTTGAGATCAATTCGCCGATCGAATGGGGTGCAGGTACGAGTTTAATAGTAGCGGACTCCAGCTTTGCCATTTCGGCGGCTCTTTCCACAAGCTGGTCAAGTCGGTCGCTGTCCTCGTCAATGACCATCAGCAGATCCTTCTGCTGCTCTCGACTGAATTCCAGGTCGCTCAGCAACCCAGTCACCGATGCCTTGATGCCTGTCAGCGGCGTTCGAAAGTCGTGTGCGATAGCACTCAGCAACACCGACTTGAACCGCTCGCTCTGGCGGGCGACTTCCGTTTTTGCCGCACGCTCGTTGACATCGGCGCGTTCGATTGCGGCGGCAACCAGACATCCCAAGGCGCCAAGAGTTTCCTTCGATAGCAGAGGGCCGGAAACGCCCAGGCTTCCGATCACCTTCGTCCCCAGCCTCAAAGGGGCGAGCCATACAGCGCCGTGTTGGCTGCCCTCCCACCAGGAATCGCTGGTGGCGGCAAGCTGCATGTTGTCGTCTCTGAACTGCGATAGGTGGATGCCGACGCGGTAACATTGCTGATTGTTGGAAAGAAACAGTGCCGCCGATTCAACGGCAAACAATTCAATGATGTGCCGAGGAATTGCACAGGATAATGCCAGAAGATCTCCCTCGCCCAGTAGCCGCTGGCTTAAAGCGTACAGCCTTTCCACCTCCAGCCGACGCCGATCCGCCTCCTCTGCCCGGGCTTGTGCGCGCGCGGCGAGACTGCTGCCGAGCACCGCAGTAACAAGGAAAGCACAGAGCGCCACCCAGTCTTGCGTGTCGGCAATATCTAATGAACCAACAGGAGGCAGGAAGAAGTAGTCAAACGCAAGTGTTGCGGCCACGGACATCATGCAGGAAATTCCAAGTCCCCAGATCGTCGAGGCGCTCAAAATGGCAAGAAGAAACGTGAATCCGACGGTGACGGTGTTGGCGGCGACAGCACGCGCATAGAAAACAGTGATCAGCAGGATGATCGCAAAACCTGCAGCGTAACGCGCCATCACGCAAACTGCCGCGCTCAGTGCCTGTGTGTGGGGATGAACTAGGCGTGGCAGGCGGAGCGGAAGCTTAGTACGGGCTAGAATACGCCAAACTCGGAAATCAGATGAACCTACGGACACCGCGCTTGTCAATCTGTAAGTCATAATCGGTCTCTCCTTTCTTGACGTTGCCTTAAGGATTCCCTGAATGGATTAGCGGGTTAGGGTCGCCTCCTCAGAATGCTGCATCTCCTCGCTTGCGGGTCCGAATGCAAATCGCCTCTTCCATTTTTCGTACGAAGGATCTTGCCCCATCAATTTTGCTGGTCTCGGCTGTGTCGATAGGCTCGCACAGGCATGATCAAGCGAATACTCTGTAACCGAGTCGAGGCTCGATGGCTGAAAAGTCACCTCAATTCCTTTTATCAAGTCCCCCTTCATGGAGGAGCCGATTTGGATTCTGTGTCACTGGATGAAACGGTAACGCTTGCTGTGTGCGTATGTTGATTAATTCATATGCGCCCGTATCTCGCGAACAACAAAATTTGCATTCGCAGGATTGATTTTTTTGTTAGCCGTCCCAAGGCGACACCCCTCAGTTCGGGTTCAAACAACCATCGGTTCACGCGCACACTGGCGCTGAGGATTCGCTGCGCGGTGACTCTGAATACCTTGGTCATGACGGCAAGGATCAGAGAGAAACTCTTATTCGATTACTTTTCTGTGTTTAGTCTCGCGTTGGGCAGCAATACCGATAAGCGCAAATATTCCCGATTGGAAAATTACTCCCGCGTTTCGGGCGGAGACATCCACTATGCTTCGAAGTCCAGAGCCATGGAGCAGTTTTATGCTCGTATCACGGAACAGGCCCGCCATGAATACACTCTTGCTTATGTACGCGCAGGGACCGAACCTGATTCCAATTATCACCGCATCGAACTCCAAGTCCTTGGCAACGGACTAACCGCACAAACGCGCGAGGGCTACTACAAGAATCGTCCGGCCGAGACGCCGAAGGAATGAAACACCGGTTGTCTGAACCGGCAGCACTAACCGGAAAGGTGGAGGCTAGTACCCCAGGCGGTCAGCTTTGCCGGCCTGTACCAAAAGAAAGGTTTTGGAACATCTTTGGAACAAAATCGACCATTTGAAGGGAGATTTCGGCTGGTTACCAGGCGTGAGGGCAACAGAATCAACGAGATTTATGGAGCGGGCGATGGGAATCGAACCCACGTCCGAAGCTTGGGAAGCTTCTATACTGCCATTGTACGACGCCCGCTCGTTTCTCGAACTTCGTAATTATACATAAGCTGGCAACTTCTCGTACAGTCCGGCGACGCGTTTAGGAATGCGGCCTTGCCAGTGCGGGGCCGGCTCCCACCGCTGTGTGCGGGTGCAGATGGCAGGTGAGATTGCAGGAATTTGTCGCCCGGCTGTAGGTAATCGGAATCCCGCCGTTAGGGGCGACCACGTTCATATCAAAATTTACCAGCCGTTCGCCGGAAATGCTCCCGTACACAGAGCCCATGCCGTGCGCCGTGTGGCACGCGGAGCAGGAGAATCCGTCATTGATATGCCGCGCGTGTTCGCTAAAGCTGGAGTTCGCTAGGATCACGCTCAGGTTGTGGCACTTGCCGCACATCGCATAGGGACCGTTGATCGACAAGTCGGGCGTTGGGAAAAGGTTTGTAATTAGTTGTCCCGGCGAACTCGTCTGCGAGAATTCGTAACGGCGTTCCAGAATGTGCGTCCACTTCGATCCGTGCGGACCGTTGGGTCCCAATCCGCCGAACTCGCGATTGTCGTCGCTGTTGTGGCAATCCGTGCACAGAATCTGCACTCCCATGCTGCGTCCCTGCGTCGCCCCATCCAGATTGAGCATGTTTGCCAGCAAACTAGGCTGCGGCAGCGCGCTCATTCGCACGTGGGTTACCGGATGGCTCGACGTGCTGGACATCGCAAATTGCGGAATCACGTTTAACGCGTCGCCCGCCGAGACCACACGCAAAGGCAGGTACCCAAATATGGGATTAACCATTTTCCCCACACTTGTTCCATGGCAACGCAAACAATTCTCGTATTGATTGACCGTCGGACTCACTTCGGTAATTCCGTCCGTCGCACTCACACCATTGACACCGTTCTGGGAAGCGCGCGTGAGAGGGGGCACGGGAAAGGCCGTCACTTGGCCCGCGGCGTGTCCATTGTGGCAATCGGCGCAGGTGGAGTGGCGATTGTTGTTTAAAATATTGGACTCGGCCGCGTCGTGAATACTCGTTCCCGTGGAAAAAGGATGTCCCACCTTCGGAGTCGTAAATTCCACGAATATATTCGTCGCCGCCGGCGCCATGTTCGTGCCGCCGCTATGGCACGCCACGCAATCCGTTTCATTCGGTTGACGCAGCAATCGCGAGCCGCCTTGTGCATTGTGCGGCGCATGGCAGGATATGCAGGCATTCTGCGTCACCGAAGGATAACTGCCAACACTTGCCTGCGAAGATACCTTGTTCGTGGCAATGGCATGAATGCTGACGGCCCAACCCGTCAAGGGGTTCTGTTTGCCCGTCATTACGCGCGTCGGGTCATGGCAATCCAGACAGAGCTGGCCGTTCGCGCTGTTAATCAGGAGAAAATTCGGCGAAAGCAGATCCGTGGATTGCATATGGGGATTGTGACAGGAAGTGCACTCGACGTTGCCATTAATGAGCTTGATCGTGCCCGTGGAATCCAACGTCTTGCCCTGCGCAACCAGCGACGCTGCCAGGTCAGCCGCGTCCACTAGTGGCAGCACCATGCTGAAGGGATGCGAGCCCTCCAAATTCGTGGAGAATTTATCAGCTGCGTTCATCTGCCCGGTCATTGGGATGGTCTTGTAAGCCACTGTCTGGCCCGGCGCCACCGTCCCATCGTGGCAGCTCAAGCACAAACTACTGTCCCCACCCAGCAGGGGCTGCGTTGATTTCTCCACCGCCGTCGTGCTCGTATACGTCGTGTACACGCTTGTCGAGAGTTGCTGGTTCCACAACGGCGTGTTTCCGCCGATGCCCGAATGTGGCGCATGGCAATAAAGGCAAGAGGCAGAGAGCCCTCCCTTGGTGGGCGAAATCCCACCGGGCGACAGATCATGCGCGCCCAAAACATCTCCTGTGACCTGCTGGCCTCGTGCCAGCCCGCTCGCCACCAGCAAAACGGCGCAGATCCACAATGTCTTTTTCACTGCGCTCCTCCAGCGGCTTGCTTCGGCAATCCCCAATAGTGATAAATCTGGACACGCCGGTTGAGCGAGTCCGCCACATAAATCCGGTCGCTGTGGTCAATAAATAGCCCTGTCGGCAATTGAAATTGACCCGCGGCCGTCCCGCGCCCCCCGAAGTAATACAGCAATTCGCCCTTGCGATTGAAAACCTGTATGGCGCCCCACAACCCGTCCACCACGTACAGGTCGCCTTCCGAATCCACGGCGATTCCCTTTGGCCGGAACATGGCGCCGGAAGTGTCGCCGATTTTACCGATGGCGTACTGGAAGTTTCCCGACTTGTCCAGCACCTGCACGCGGAAATTCATGGCATCCACGACGATCAAGTCGTTGCCGTCCAGGCGCAATTCCGTGGGAAAGTTAAACTCGCCGTCGCCGGCACCGGGCTTGCCGATGGTCTGCAGCACGCTTCCCTGCATATCCATCACGTAAATTTTGTTGCGCAGGGTATCCGTTACGTAGATACGGTTGGCCACGGAGTCGATCGCAATTCCCGTTGGCCGCTTGAAGATTCCCTCGCCGAACTTCAGCGCCCCAATCATGCGGTCGTACTTGCCATTGGCATCGAACACGAAGATCTTGCCCGACTCCGAATCGGTCACGTAAATGTTGTCCTTTGCGTCCACAGCGACGCATTGCGGCGCAAACAGAGAGTTCTTCCCTTTTTCCTGCCGCGAAATAAACTTGTACTTCTGCTGCGCAAAATCAAAGATGTGGATTCCCGCCGCATCCGGGTCCGTCACGATAATCCGTCCGCGGGAGTCCGTCACCACGCTGTACGGCCTCATGAGCGAGTGGTACTCCGGCGGCCCCGCCACAACGTCCACGACGCGCGCCCAGAACCCTTTTTTCGGCTTCACGTCGCGTTCCCAGCCGAAATTCCTTTCGTACACCAGCTTGCGCCCGCCCTCCAGCAGCAAGTCCGGGACGCTCACCTGCACCGCAGCCTTTTTGTCCGCTTTCTTGTTTTTCTGTGCAGCCCAGGCCGGGGAGGCAATCAGGAGAACAGCGCCGCACACTTCTAAAATCGGGCAACGCCAACTTCTTGCTGCCCGATTTAGAAGAAATTGAACCATCGCTGTACACCAACGTAAAACGAGTTTAACTGAGCAGGCGCGAGACCGGAAGCGCTGAATCCCTGAACGAACCTGCTGTATCCCGCATTGAAGAACATCTGCCGGAACTGATATTGTACGCGGCCAAACACATTTTCGGAATTGTTGTGCGAACCCACACTGTTGCTCACCGTATCGCTGAAGGCCCGGGCATAGCTGAAGGTAATCGTCAGGCGCTTGTAAGGGTTGATCCCGAGTCCTCCCCCATAGGCATGGCCCCCATATAGGATCAGGTCGGTCGGCAGCGGCGATTCTCCGGCCAGCGGTGATGTGACCACGCCATTCACTCCGAGCAGCCCTGTGCCGCTGGACTTTGCATACGTGCCCGTGAACCCTAACCACCTCACGTTGAATCCAGTGCCGTAATTCTGCGAGTTGTAGCCATACCCCACGGTCGTGTTCAACAGGCTGTGTGATCCACCGGCGTTCGCATTCCAGTGCACGGCCCCAAATTTGCGGCCTAACTGCCCGGAGTAGCCCCAACCGGAGGTGGTATACCCCACCAATAAGGTCTGCGTGTTTTGAAAGTAATTTCCCGAACCGCTGACATCCCAAAGCATGATCCTGCGGGAGTAGTTCACGACCGAGAGCAGTCCCACGGTGCTCTGATTGCTCGTGTCCTCTGTCGTTCGCGTGACGCTCAACACCGTGCTCAGCGCACCACCAAGGAAGCGATTCCAGTAGTTCACTGAACCTGTCAGCGAATTCGACCCGAATGTGCTTCCAAAATAACTCTGATCGCGGTGCTCAAACGTCCCGTAGAAGATCCAATGTTTTGTCAGGTTGTAACTAGCCAAGGCACTGGCGTCCCACGAATTGGAAGATTGGCCCGGGGTGCTCTGCTGCAGGATGCCGCCGGCCGAAATGATGTTCTGGTACAACGTACCGAGCAGATTGTCCGTGTAGTTGAAATCGGCGCCGAGCGTCAATTCCGCTGCGGGGTGAAAACTGGCGCTCGAGTTGAACGTATCCACCGTGCCGGTGTAGCGGCCATCGGAAAAATCAGAGGTGAAATCCGAGCGGTTGAAGTTCGCGCCAAATGTCCCATGAAATGGCAAATCGTGGCTGGCCCCGAACGAGAATGAATTCCCATTATTGTCCAGGCTTTCGAGCTGCTGGGTTTGCAAAATCAAGGGATACTCGGCATGCGTCTGGTTGTAGACGTAGCCGCCGTTCAGGGTGAAGCCATCGACGCGATAAAATGCATGGGCATTAAAGTTATGGTAGTCCGACGTGCCATTCGTGTCGGTCCCGTAAATCGA
>CAYOOS010000091.1:0-11761 GCA_964405585.1 uncultured Acidobacteriaceae bacterium
GATGTGCAGCCGCGGCCGGGGCCATTGCAACCAAACGCCATCTGGAGCACGGCGTTCGCACTGGCGCGGCAATATGGGAAACGCATCGGATTCCGGGTGATGATCAGCAATCCCGATATCCCGGGATATGCGCTGCCGGATTTTCTGCGGGAAAAGGTGCCCATGGTCAAGCTGGGCGAGTGGCAGAAACGGGAGCGGGAAGAACCCCGATGTGACGATGCGGCCTTTCAAGGAGCCTTCCAGGAGCTGATCGGCAGGCTTTCGGAAGAATATGACGGGCATCCTGACGTGGAGTTCGTGGATACGTGCATGTACGGATTTTGGGGTGAAGGGCACACCTGGCCGCTGGAGAGGAATCCGTATCCCGATTACAGCGCGGCGGAAAACACGTTCGTGAAAATGTTTGAAGAACAAACGGCGCGATGGAAGAAGACTCCGCTGGTGACTAACACACAACCGGATTTCAGCAAGGTAGGGAACTCCGAACTCGTTGACCGCACGATTCGCAGCGGAGGCTGGCTCCGCACGGATACGATTTTCATCGAGAACGAGCAGATCGAAGCGCTGAGCAACCGTCCTCCTTGGACGGGGGCGGCAATCGAAGTGGGAATGTCCGACGGTTCACCCGCCAGCCTGCATTTGGACGAGGGTGTGACCTACACCGATAACGTCGTTTGCCATGCGAAGGACGTCGGCGCTTGTTATTTTTCGCTTTGGAATTGGCATCGCATCTCCGCAAGCGGACTGCAGCGGTATTACGAGGCTTATCCCAAGTCGCTCGATTCCTTGGCGCGGACTATCGGTTATCGCGTGCGGCCTTCGTGGATATGGACGTATGAAGATCGCGGCGAGCCGGGATTGATCATCGGATTTGTGAATGACGGAATCGCGGGAGTTCCGGGGGCGCTGCGCGTCAGCGTGGCCAACGAAGCGGGGCAGGAGCTTTGCGCAGGATATCTGGATGCTGGCTATCCGCTGCCCGGGAAGGTCCGGCAGGCCCTGCTTCCTCTGCCGAAAGGAACGGCTTGGCGCGGGTTGCGCTTGCGTGCAGAAATCGAAGTGAAAGGACAGAGACACAAAGTGCGCTGGGCGTGCCGGCAAAAGCTGAATGAAGATGGAAGCCTGACGCTGCGGCCAACAGTGGGACTAAACGTATCGGATGAGACGGGCGGGGTGTAAACGTGAAAGCAGAAAGAAGAATTCGACAAGTAATTCCGCGAATCGTGGGCATGAGCCTGTTGCTCCTTTCCGGGATACTGCTAATTGGCGGGATGGAAATCGGGTTGATAGGCCAGGAAGTTCAACAGAACTGGACGCACTACGTCCGCATTGGGGCGTACGGCCTGGCGCGCAAGGATGCCTCCTCGATTATTCGCGATGCCCAGAAGACGCACGTATTCGGGATCGAGGTCGATAACGATATACCGGGGCGCTATGAGAGCTACTTGGATCCCAGCGAAAAGCTGCAAGCGATTCGCGAGGTTAGCCAAGCGGCGCACGGCGCGGGGAACAAAGCGTTCGTATACATTGCTGGTACCGAATGCATCACGGCCAACGCCGACAAATCCGCACACTCCGTGATGAAGGACCATCCCGACTGGGTACAGCGAAATATCAAGGGCGATCCTGCGGTGTTCACTTCCGGGGCGGCGTTCTGGATCAGTCCAGGCGATGAAGATGTTTGGATCAGCCCGTACGCGAAAGAATGGCGGAAGACGTACATGGCGCGGGTGGGGCAGATTGCCGCGACGGGGATTGACGGGATCTACGTGGATATACCGTATTGGATGACGCATTTCGATGGCTGGGAGAATACCTGGGCAAGTTTTGATGATTCGACGGTAGCGGCGTTCAAGGGAAAAACAGGGCTTGATGCACGGCATGATTTGAAGCTGGGAGATTTTGCCGACGCGAATTTCCGCAAGTGGGTGGATTTCCGGATCGCGACGCTGACGGAGTTCATGGGAGAAATTCGCGAGACGGCACGGAGCGTGAACCCCAAGATCATGGTGATTCCCGAGATTTATCCGGGAATCGAGGAAGAAGCGACGCGAGTGGGCGCGGACGTTTATCAGATGTATGGCGTGGTGGATGCCATCGCACACGAATATGAATTTGGCGAAGGCGAACACATGGCGGCGACGCGAACGCAATTGGACTGGTTCTTGTACCAAGCGGGGATGCTGACGTTTCGCGCGTTTGCGGAAGGTAGAGCGACCTGGATCCTGAATTACTCGTGGGACGGGCAGAAGGGCGTTGCCGCGGCGGACGAAATGAAAAACCTGGCGTCTTCCGAAGTGATGGCCGGAGCGAATTTCTGGGATGCCAAGGGACACGTGATGTCCGGCTCAAACGATCCGCCTACCCGGACGGAGATTTTTCAGTGGATCGAAAAGCATGAGAAGGCGCTGTACCGGCCGCGAATGCGGATACAACCCGTGGGCGTCTATTTTTCACCGAAAAGCCGGGATTATGCAGCGAAGGAGTTTCTGCCTTCATACCGGGGAATCCTGGTGTTGCTGCTGCAACGGCATCGCGAGTTTGTGGTGGTGACGCCACGGACGTTGAAGGATTTTCATGGGCGGGTGCTGGCGCTGCCGAACGTCAGCGTACTGGACGAAGAAGAGAAGCGGGAACTGGTTGCATTCGTGAAGAAGGGCGGGAAACTGGTGGTGACCGGGGAGAACCTCACAGGATTGCGTGGCGCGCCACAGGTGATCGAGCTTCCTGATCGTCCGGAGAAGGCTTATTTGCAGGGACTGGAAAAGGACTTTGCGGATGGAGCGTCGCGAGTTCCTTCTGCGCTGGTGGATGCGCTGGATGTAAATGCGGATGTGCGGATTGCCGCGTCGCCCTTCGTTGCGGCAAACATCGCGGCCGTGGACGGAAAGACCACGATTTACTTTGCGAATTTCGGCGGGTTGGTGCCGAACAAAGTGGGGGTGCCGAGCGCGGCGCAGGATGTGGAAGTGAGCGTGTCGGAGGGGAAGGGCGAGACGGCGACATTTCTGCCGTTTCTTGGCGAAGAGAAGATGGTAAAAGGCATAGTGTCCGGCAACCGCGTGATTTTCAGTTTGCCATCGATTGATCGAGGGGCCGTGGTGCAAATCGAGGCGACACGATAGGAAGCGAGTAGGCGAGTGAAGCTTACGGAAGGCAAACGAAAAGGGCTGGAACGCGTGGCGAACGCGAGGGGCGTGATTGCCGCGTTGGCGATTGACCAGCGCGGCGCGCTGCGCAGCCTGTTTGCGAAAGCGAAAGGAATCGAAGTTGCTGCGGTGCCCGGCGAGTGGCTGGTGCAATTCAAGGAAGCTGTAAGCCGCATTTTGACAGTGGAGGCGAGCGCGATTCTGCTGGACCCGGAGTATGGCTTGCCCGCGGCAAAGCAGCGCGCGAAGAACGCAGGTCTGCTGCTAGCGTACGAGAAAACGGGCTACGACAAGACGGTACCAGGGCGGTTGCCGGAGTTGCTGGCGCACTGGTCGGTGCGGCGGTTGATCGAGGCGGGCGCGGATTGCGTGAAGATTCTGCTGTACTACGCGCCTTCGAGCGCGGCGGAAATCAACGATCAGAAACATGCCTGGGTGGAACGGATTGGAGCGGAGTGCGTTGCGGCGGATGTCCCTTTTTTTCTGGAACTGGTGAGCTACGCGGAAGGTATGGACGAAAAAGGGCGGGAGTTTGCCAAGTGCAAACCGGGAGTGGTGACGGCGAGCGTGGCGGAGTTTTCCAAACCGCGCTATGCGGTGGACGTGTTGAAAGTGGGCGTGCCGGTGAACATGGCGTTTGTCGAGGGATCGCCTTCGGCGGGAGCGGAGATTTTGTACAGCCGCGAACAAGCGAAGACGTACTTCCGCGAGGCTGCGGCAGCGGCGCGCCTCCCGTTCATCTACCTTTCCGAAGGCGTGAGTAACGAAACCTTTGAAGATGCGCTAGAGCTTGCGGGCGAGGCTGGAGCGAATTTTTCCGGCGTGATGTGCGGCCGCGCCACCTGGAAAGACGGAGCCGGCGTTTTTGCGCAACAGGGAATGAATGCGTTAAAGGACTGGCTGAGGAGCGAGGGGATCCGCAACATCCAGCGCGTGAACGCGAAACTATCGGCAGCCTGCCCGTGGGCAGAGAGCTACGAGAAAGGACAAGCGGCGAGACTGTCCGGGGAAAAATCGTGACGGAACTCTCTCATCCACGCGCACAACAAATGGATGCCTGCGGGCAGCTCTTCCGCATTGTTCAGGAGAATCACAGCGGAAAACATGTGGGCCTCTATTCCATTTGTTCGGCCAATCGATTTGTGTTGGAAGCGGGGATGGCGCAAGCCCAGCGAGACGGCAGCCTGCTTTGCATCGAGTCGACTTCCAATCAGGTGAATCAATTCGGCGGCTATACAGGACAAACCCCGGCTGAGTTCGCGGCGTTTGTAAAGGAAGTAGCTAAAGCGGAGGGTTTCCCACAAGAAAACATTCTCCTGGGCGGCGACCATATCGGGCCGCATGTATGGCGCGCAGAGAAGGCGTCAAGCGCCATGGCGAAGGCGCGGGAACTGGTGCAAGCCTACGTGCGCGCCGGATACACGAAAATTCACCTGGATGCGAGCATGCCGTGTGCCGATGATCGTGCAGACCCGCAGCGGCCTCTGCCGGATGAATTGGTAAGCGAACGGGCCGCGGATTTGTGCAAAGCAGCGGAGGAAGCGCATAAGGAAATCAAATCGGAATTGCCCGCGCCGCTCTATGTGATTGGAACCGAAGTTCCGATTCCGGGGGGCGAGCAGGAGGGAGCACAAGCGCCGGCGGTGACGAGCACCGAGGACCTGGCGCGCACGCTGGCAACGGCGAGACATGCGTTTTTCTCACGCGGTTTGGGGGAAGCGTGGGAACGCGTGATTGCGGTTGTGGTGCAACCGGGCGTGGAATTTGGCGACTCGAGCGTGTTTGCTTACGATGCGGCGAAGGCGAAGCCGTTGGCCAACTTCGCTTCGCAAAAGTGGAATCGGGTTTTTGAAGCGCATTCGACAGATTACCAGACACGCGGCGCGCTTCAAGAAATGGTGCGGGACCACTTCGCGATATTGAAGGTGGGGCCGTGGCTGACGTTTGCGTTTCGCGAGGCGGTATTCGCACTGGCGGAAATGGAAGAGGAATGGCTGGGGGCGCGACGGGATGTGACGCTCTCGAACGTGCGGGAAGAGTTGGAAGCGGCGATGCTCGAGAATCCCAGTCACTGGAAAAACTATTATCGCGGCGGGGAAGCGGAGTTGAAGTTCGCACGCAAGTACAGCTACAGTGACCGCTCGCGATACTACTGGCCACAGCCGAGCGTGGCTGCCGCGCTGCAGAGGCTGCTGAACAATCTGGCAGCGCAGCCCCCGCCGGTGTCGCTGGTGAGCCAATACCTGCCAAATCAGTGTGAAGCGATCCGCGAGGGGCGGCTCAAAAATCATCCGCGCGAGTTGATTCGTGCAAAGATCCTGGAAGTTCTGAATACTTATGCACACGCCTGCGCTGCGGGAACTTGCGCAAAGGACGAACCCGCGGCGGCAAGATCAGGAAGCGCCCATGCTCAGTGAAGAACGGCGGCGTGACATTCTGGAGCTGTTGCAACACGATGGCCGCGTGCTGGTGCGCGACCTGGCAAAGCGATTTCGCACGTCACTGATTACCATTCGCAAAGATCTGGAGCATCTGCATCATCAAGGGCAATTGGAACGCACGCACGGCGGGGCGCTGCCGCTGAAGGTGGGAGCGCTGAATGACAAGACGCTGCAGGAGAAGGAGCATTTGCACCGCGGGGAAAAGACGCGCATCGCCGCGGCTGCGGTGCGCATGATCCGCCAGGGGCAGGTGGTCATCCTGGATTCCGGAACGACGACGACAGCGATTGCGCGCGCCTGCCGTCATTTCCGGAGCCTGACGATTATTACGAACGGCACGAATATCGCGGAGGAACTTGCGGGGACGCCGGTGGACGTGATTTTAACGGGTGGAATTCTACGCAAGAATTCTTTTTCGCTGGTGGGGCCCTTGGCGGAAGAGTCTTTGCGGAAGCTCAGCGCCGACCTGCTGTTTCTTGCAGTGGACGGCTTTGACGTGGGTTATGGGTTGACAACCCCGAACCTGTTGGAATCGCGCGTTAACCGGGCCATGGCGGAAGCCGCGCGGAGAACGGTGGTGGTTTGTGATTCCAGCAAATTCGGGAAGCGCAGCCTTTCGCTGATTTTGCCGGCTTCCGCGGTGCACGAAACGATTACGGACAAGGGCATTCCGAAACGCGATTTGAAAGCGCTGCGCGAGGCGAAGATAGACGTGACGTTGGTCTAAACAAAACGGACTCGAGCGCACGCAAAAGAACGAACGCTCGATTGACGGTCGAGAGTCAAGGAAGAAACCGAATGGATACGAAACAAATGAATGTGCAACGGTCTGCGACCTTTGAGGAAATTTTGTCGGAGCCGGCGGTGTGGCAAACGGCACTCGCCGGATTGCGCGAGGATCCCACAATCGCCGGGATTGTCGAGCAATCGCGCAGCCGCACGGAATGGCTCTTCATCGGGTGCGGCACGAGTTTTTATCTTGCGGAAGCCGCGGCGAATTCCTGGACGCTCTTGACAGGGCAAACAGCGCGGGCGCTTCCCGGGTCGGAGCCGCTACTCTTCCCGGAATTGGCGCTGGCGAAAGAGCCGAATCTGCAGGCGGTAGTGATTTCCCGTTCAGGAAAAACATCGGAGGCGTTGCGTGCGGCGACGGTGTTCACAAGCGAATTCCATGTGCCGACGATCGGAATTACTTGTGCAACAAATACGCCGTTGGAAGAAATCTGCGATGTAACAATTCGGATTACCGCCGCGGACGAAAAGAGCACGGTGATGACGCGGTCGTTCACGTCCATGCTGCTGGCGTTGCAACATCTGGCGGCGCGCACCGTGAAGAATGAAGCCTATCTGAAATCGTTGGAAGGCATGGCCGCGCAATTCGCTCCGCAAATCCAGGGGATTGCGGAGAAGATACGGGAATTCGTGGCCAACCACGATTTCGAGGACTACGTGTTCCTGGGGCAAGGGCCGTTTCATGGAATCGCTCGCGAGGCTTCGTTGAAAGTGATGGAGATGTCGTGCTCCTACAGCCAGGTGTTCCACGCGCTGGAATTTCGCCATGGGCCCAAGGCGATCGTCAGCACAAACACCTGCCTGACGTTCTTCCTCAGCGAAAATGGCTATCAGGCGGAAGAAGAAGTTCTGGGAGAGATGGCGGAACTCGGCGGGGTAATTATCTCGATCTGCAACCACGCAAGCGAACACGTGCGGCGGAACAGCGATGTAGTATTTGAACTGGGCTTTGACGCGCCAGATGTGGCGCGGCTTGCGCCTTACGTTGTGCCGGGGCAGTTGCTGGGGTTCTTCACGGGTACGAAGAAGAATCTGGATCCAGACAATCCCAAGAACCTCACGCGCGTTGTGATCTTGGACTGAGAAAAACCAAAGGGGGAAGCTTGTGGCCACTTTTGATGTGAGTGTTGTGGGCGAGTTGAACCTCGACCTGATCTTTTATGGGCTACCGGAAAAATTAGAGTTGGAGCGCGAACACCTGGCAAATGATCTGAGCATCACCCTGGGCAGTTCCTCAGCAATCTTTACGCACAATTTCACGCTGCTGGGAAACAAGGCCGGATTCAGCTCCACGATTGGCAGCGATCCGCTGGGTGAAATCTGCCTGCAGCGGTTGGGGGAATGCGGCGTGGACCTGACGCACGTGCGAAAGCTCAAAGGTAAGACCACCGGGCTGACGGTGATCCTGCCGCAGAGGAAGCAGCGGTACATCCTGACCTATCCGGGAACCATGCACGAAATGAGTATGAAGGACCTGGATTTGAGTTACATCTTCAGCGCCAAACATCTGCACGTCTCCTCGTATTTCCTGCACAAAGCGCTGCGGCCGGAAATGATCGAATTGTTCCGCCGGGCGAAGGAGTCTGGACTGACAACTTCGCTGGACACGAATGACGATCCCGAAGGGCGCTGGTCCTCTGATGTTCTGCTGCTGTTGAAGTATGTGGACATTCTCATGCCCAACGAAAACGAGGCGTGCAAGATCGCGCGGACGGACGACGTGAATCAAGCGGCGGAAACGCTGTCGCAGAAGGTGCCCCTGGTGGTGATCAAGCGCGGTTCGCAAGGAGCCATCGTGCGCGAAGGAAAGATCAAGCTTTCGGCATACCCGCCGGTAACCGACATGGTGGACGCGGTGGGTGCGGGCGACACATTCGATGCCGGATTCATCCATCAGTTCATTCGCGGGGCCAAAATCGAAGATTGCCTGAAATTCGCGAATATCACCGGCGCACTGTCCGTAACCCGGGCAGGCGGAACGGAAGCGTTCCGCGACGCAAAACACCGGGAAGCATTTCTGAGCAAACACTGGCCCGGCGGTGCGGGAGCGGCGCCGCGGAGCGCGCGAATCTAGGCGGAACGCAACTCTGCAGGAAAATCTGTTTGCTATTTTGCGGGCGCGGTTGAGACCGGCGTCACTTCCAGCAACAGGTTATCGTGGAATTCCACTTTCAATTTGGCGGCAGGGCCAGTGACCGTGCCGAAGTCCTTGTTGTTGACGTAGTCCACGACTTTGTAAGTCCGGGCAGCTAATCCACGTAATTCGATTTCACCCGACCACACGGCCGCATCGACGTTTTTCTTCGCCGTTTTCGCGGAATTGTCCGGTGCATAAAAAGCGTAGTACATGCTGCCGCCCTTTTCGATGGCATAGGCTTCCGGCACGTCGTAGCCGTAAACATACAGGTTCCGGAAGTCGCCCTTTGAGAGCATTTTATCGTTATAGAGAGCAATCCACTTTTTCCAGTGAACGTCTTTTTCCGGGTTGAGGTAAACGTTCTTGAACTTCGGCCCGTAATCGGGCCAGGTGAATTTCGTGCCGAGCACGCCGCCGGTGCCGAGCGTGGCGGCAAAGTCCGAGCCAATGTCCTGCTCGTAATCAGTGTTGGCGCCGGACATGCGCGTCAACTCGACGTGGTCGCCATAGACGGCAGCGCGCGGCCCAAGGAGCGCCTTGTACATCTTGATGCGGCGGCGGACTTGAATCGAGCCAACGGGATCGGCGGTGACGGCCTGATCCATGTAACGAAGCCAGGCCACGCTGGGAGGAGTGCCGCAGGGGCAACTCTGCGTGACGCTGTCCGGCTTCAAGGCGCGGGTGGTCTCGAAGATGGTTTTGTAAACTTCGCCCATGGCATAAACGGAATCGTTCGGGGATTTGTGATGGTGCTTGGGGTTATAGCAGGGCGGCACGGAATAAATATTGTCGAGCTTGTGTCCATCGAAGCCCCAATCGCGGATGAATCGTTCCGTGATTTGCTTGTAGTAAGCCTGCACTTCAGGCAACGCGGGGCAGAGGGTCGCCAGATTTCTGGCCATGCGCGCGGGCTTTCCGGATTTATCGAGGACCAGCCAATCGGGATGCTCCTTCAAAACATCGGAAACGATATACTTGCGGCCGCCGTAACCGAAGTGGCCATCTTCGACGGCGAGGGGCAGCCACCATAATTGGACCTTGATGCCTTGCGCGTGGAAATCGCTGACCATTTTCTGAATGGCGTCGCCGGGAAAGTTTTTTTGGGCGGGCTGCCAGTCTCCGTAATTGCTGAACCAGCCATCGTCAACGGTGGCCCAGTGGATGCCAAGTTCCTTGAGCTTGGGAATGGTGTCGAGCAGCTGTTTCGGAGTGACGCCGAATTCGTAGCCCCATCCGCACCAGCTCACGGCATAGTTTTCTGGATTATTCGCGGGCTTGGAGAGCCCTTCGCGTTCAACCGCGTTGGACCACATGCTGAGTGGTTCGTAGAAATCGCCCGCGTAGACGGCCAGGAAAGTGCGCGGCGTGGCGAAGTTTTCACCAGGTTTGAGAGTGACATCCGCGGGGAGGCGTACGGAGGCATTGACGCGGCCGTCCGGCGCAGTCTGCACCGGAATGGAAAGTACAAGTGGAAGCGTTTCGAGATGACCGATGGCCTCGCCAACAGTTTCCGTCCAGAAGGCCACAACGGGCACGCCACCGCCGGCGTTGCCGAGGTCGCCGCCAACCGGGACTGGCGCCCCAAAGGGATTTTCCTGTGTGAACTTCGCTGGAACGGGGAACATTTCGTCCTTGCCCCACCGCAAGCTGGACCCATGGAAGGACCACATTTCATGCGGGGCAGCCGCGGGTTCCGCGAGCGTGGCGCTGAAGCGGTGTTGTTGAAGCGAGACGGTTTCGAGAGGCAGATCGTTCGGGCCGCCATTTTTGAAGGTGGCGGAGAGAAGCGCGAGTTCGGGGAAATCGTCATAGACTTCGAGGAGCAGAGTTTCCCGCAAGCCCGTGCTGGGGCTGCTGCCGGGAATTGCGATCTGTTTTCCGCGTGGTCCAAGCTTGCCTTGCGCTTCACTGATTCGTGCTTTAGAGAAGTCAAGCGTGAGATCGGAGAGCGGCTTGTGGGCGATGGTGAGGGATTGTCCAGGTTGCGTGCCGGGTTCATCGAGGGTCCGGGGGGTTCCAGTTGTGTTGAGAATGCCCTTGAGATAGCCGTTGGGGGCGAGCACGAACTCGGCAAGAGAAGTGCGGACATCGATGGAATCAGGCGCCAAGGTCACGCGGATATTCGAGGCTTGAGCCGCGGAAGCCGCAGACTCTGTATTAGCGGAAGGGACAGGTTTTTTTTCGCAGCCGGCAAGTTGCGCCAAGCCAAATCCCAATAGCAAAAGTAGGGTGGTGAAGCCGGCAGATTTAGCCAAACGTTGCCGATTGCTCCCGGCTGGGCGAAAAGATGTCATGGCTTGGCGGCTCCCGTTAGAGGAACACCCTTGAATTGGGCGAACAGCTTCTCAGCGTTTTTGTTGTAGACCTTTTCCAGGACGTTATCGGGGAGTTCCATGCCGTAAATTTCCCACCGGCCCTGTCCCGGATAGCCCGCGTAGTCGAAGTATTCATCCGCGGTTTCCAGCCAGCGGAAATAATTGGCGTACATCGCTTCCTCGGGCACGCTATCCGTGCCGAACATGATGCGGTCCTGATAATCGAGGAAAAACTTGCGAGCACGGCGAGGCTGGCGTCCAAGTTCGGCCTGACGCGCGCCGAATTCGACATACATGTTGGGGTATTTATCGAGCCACGAAGAGACGGCATCAAGATTTTCAGGCCAGTTGGCAACGTGGAGGGCGATGAAAGTGGTATGCGGATGTTTGGCGAAGACGTGGTGCTGCTCG
Source organism: uncultured Acidobacteriaceae bacterium (assembly GCA_964405585.1). Lineage (GTDB taxonomy): Bacteria > Acidobacteriota > Terriglobia > Acidiferrales > UBA7541 > Acidiferrum. Next base: position 11,246 of record CAYOOS010000091.1, read on the forward strand.
TCTAGGAGCGTTTGCTTACTGGGGAATTTCGGGCCGTAGAAACTCCACGATGGATTGGACATCAATTCTTCGTAGCGCTCGTTGTTCTTGTCGGTGGGAGTGAAGAAGGCCTCGGGATCCGTCGAGTGTATGGCCACGGGAATTCCGAGGCGGCCGCATTCCTCCCAAACGGGATCCATGCGGGGATCGTCGATGGGGACGAGCTTGCCGGAATTGTCGCGCACGCCGAGGCCAAAGTCCTTGAGGACCTTCAAGCCGCGGGCGCCGCGACGAACGGCGTCATCGAGTTGTTGGACCATTTCCTGGCTGAAATTGGGATCGTTGATTTTGCTCCAATCCATCTGAGCGAAAACAATAAAGCGATCGGGATAAGGCTTCACCATATTGTCAAGGACGCGCTGCAGCTTGTCGCCCCACATGCCGGTAAGGATGACGATTTTCTTCACATTCGCGGCGTCCATGCGGCGGACGACTTCGGCGGGAGGAATTGCCTCGCTGTCAACGCCAGCCGCATCA
>CAYOOS010000092.1:0-11760 GCA_964405585.1 uncultured Acidobacteriaceae bacterium
AATCTTCCCCGCGTTTCCTGCGAGGATATTTTTTCCGGGCGCGGCTTCCGCAAATTGCACGAGTTCCTCGATCCCACCGTGATCCATTCCACGTTTGGCGAACCGGCAGCGGCTTCCGCCAGCGAGATCACGCACAATGCCATCAACGGCAGTTGCCCCGTTTGCGTTGAGGTGCTCGATTGGTGGATAGACGCGTTTGGCGCGGAAGCAGGAAATTTGGCTCTGCGCGTTCTGGCCTATGGTGGAGTTTTTCTGGCTGGCGGCATTGCCGTAAAGATTCTGCCTAAACTGATAGAGAGCAGCTTCTGCCAGTCCTTCGCCAATAAAGGACCAATGACGGAAATCCTTTCGCGTATTCCTATCTCAGTGATGCTCAACGAAGACGCCCCGGTTCTTGGCGCCGCCTATCGAGCACTGGCAGTCGCCGGCCCGGCGAACAAAAACTCACGCTGACCAGCTCGCGCCGCGGTTGCGGATTCCGCTCACTCCTTACTTTTTGCTTTGTCGTTTATTTGCTTCGCTGAGTTTTCATCCGCACGTTTCTGCATTTGCGCCGAGAGCTTTTGTTCGCGCAGCCCTTCCTCTTCCTGCCCGAGTTGCCGCAGCGCCGTCCCCAGCACGAAATGCGCTTTGTAGAATTCCGGGTAGAGGGAAATGACTTTGCGCAAGGGCGCGACGGCGTCCTTCGGGTGACCCAGCGCTATTTCTGCCGAACCCAGTTCATACAGCGCGTCTTTATAGTTGGGATTGGCAGCTAGAGCGGCGCGCAGGTAGGTCACCGCTTCGGCGGGCTTGCCCTGCTTCGCCAGAATCTCGCCCAACAGGCAATTGGAGATTGGAGCAGCGGGATAGTTCGCGAGTTCGGCCCGAAATTCCGCAGCTGCGCGCTGGTCATCTCCGGCCTTCCAATAAATCACGCCGAGGCCCGAATGCACGCCAAGGTATTTCGGGTCGGCCGCGAGGGCGGCTTCAAATTCACTTCGCGCCTCTTCTTCCCTGGACATCTCGTCATAGGCCGCGCCCATCATAACGTGCGCGGCCGCCGAATCGGGATTGACGTGCATGATGCGCTCAAAAACGCCGGTGACGCTCTTGTAGTCCTTCGCCCGCATGTAAGCCTTGCCCAACACGTCCAGAGTGGGGATATCGGCGGCCCGCAACTGGCTGGCTCGTTCCAGATATGCCGCGGATTCAGGATAGCGGTCGAGCGCAAACGCGGTCAGACCCGCCATCTCGAGAAGCTGGAAATCGGTGGTGGTCGTGGCGGTGAGGTGTCGCAGCAGCGGCTCCGCTTGCCGATACTTTTCAGCGCGATAATACGCGACTGCAAGGTTGCGTTCTGTGGGAATGTCGCCTGGCTTGAGCTTCAGGGCGCGTTCGTAAAAAACGATCGCTTCCGCGCTTTTGCCTTGCCGCGCCAGGGAGATGCCCAGATCGTTCATGATCTCAACGGAAGATGGATGCAAGTCGAGGGCCTGGCGAAAAGCGCGCTCAGCCGCGGCATTGTCACCGGCCTGCAGCGCTTCGGACCCCCGGACCAGGAGAGTTTGCAGACTGTCTTGCGCATATGCCGCCACGCCCAGGGTCACTAACATGAGCATGGCGGTGGCAATTCGGCGGTGAAAGGCTCTGCGCATAATCCCCAGATGATCTTTGACAATTGCTCCGCGGAATTGAATCGCGCGGAGCCCATTTTCTCTAATGAAATCAGGCTAAAATAATCCTTCAATTCGCTGCGGGTGTCTAGCGTCCCACTTCCGCACGTCCTATTGCGCTTCTCAACTTTAGTAGAGCTCTTGAGCAACCGTGGGAAGCATTCGGGATCAATCCGTTTTCGTTCCAACTCACCTTGGAACGCCATTTTTTGTGCGGTGTATTTTTCTTTCGGGGCAGCATGAGGTTGTCATATGGTATTTCAACTGCGAAACTAGAAGCTCAGGAAATTTCCATTGCCGGGAGGATGCCCTGCATTGTGCGGGATAGCTGGATTTACACATAAGAACGCGAAGCCGTCACCGGAAAAAATCCGGGACATGGTGGCGACTCTCGTTCACCGTGGTCCAGATCAGCAGGGCGTCTTTTCCTCGGATCTGTTTTCGCTTGCCGCGGCGCGCTTGAAAATCATCGATCTTGAAGGCGGCAATCAACCCATTCTGGAAAATGGCGGGGAGTGCGGAATTGTCTTCAATGGCGAAATCTACAATCATCTCGAGTTGAGGAAAGAGCTAGAGGAATTGGGGCACAAGTTCACTTCGCACTCGGACACGGAAACCGTCCTGAGGGCATTTTTGCAATGGGATATGGATTGTTTCGCGCGCCTGCGGGGCATGTTTGCCATTGCCGTGTGGAATGTTCTTCAGAAACGCATCGTTCTGGCGCGCGACCGGATGGGCATCAAGCCGCTTTATATCGCAGAGAGGGGCGAGGATTTGTATTTTGGATCCGAACTCAAAGCCATCCTGGCGCATCCAGAAATCGAGCGAACCTTGAGCCGCGAAGGACTCGATTGCTACCTCTCGCTAAACTACATTCCATGTCCGTGGACTCTTATCGACGGCATTCGAAAAGTTCCGCCGGGTACCTGGATGGAGTGGAGAAACGGCCAAATCAGAACCCACAGCTACTGGGATTTGCCTTACGGGGATACCCACGAAATATCGCTGGAAGACGCCAAAGAGCGGTTGAATACGCTGCTTACGGGATCCATCCGGGAGCATCTACTCTCCGACGTGCCGCTGGGGGTATGGCTTAGCGGAGGAATTGATTCCACTTCGATTTTGCATTATGCCGCGCAGGCGAGTTCTTCGCGGTTGAAAACGTTCTCGATTTCGTTTAAGGGACGCAGCTTCGATGAATCGTCCTATATACGGAGAGTGGTGCAGGAATATGGCACCGACCACGACGAAATGGATTTGCATCCCGGCGTTGACCTGAGGGGCGCAATTGAAGAATTCGCTTACTATGCCGACGAACCGACCGCGGACGCAGGCGCGCTGCCCGTCTGGTTCTTATCGAAACTGTGCAAGAGGAAGACGACGGTAGCGCTGAGCGGGGAAGGCGCGGATGAGCTCTTTGGCGGCTATTTGACCTATCGTGCCAACCGAATCGCCCGGCACGTGCGGAGGTTTCCGCGGGCATTCGTATCCGCAGGCCTCTCCGCGTGGCGGCATTGGCCGGTTTCCGACGAGAAGATAGGATTCGAGTACAAAGTGAAGCGCCTGCTCGAGGGGTCGCTCATGCCGCCTGAACGCGCGCACGTCTACTGGAACGGCACATTTGCAGACGGGGATATGAGTACGCTTCTCTATGAGGCGCCGCCGAAAGCGCTTGACAATATTCTCCGTCAGGTTACAAAACTGCCCGCGGTTAACGATGATCTGGCTCCGTTCCTCTGGCTGGACCAGAAGTACTATCTTGCAGACGACATCCTGACGAAGAGCGACCGAATGAGCATGGCTCATTCCGTGGAAGTGCGGCCTCCGTTCCTGGACCATCGCATTGTCGAATTCGCATCAACTCTTCCCGCCAAGCTCAAGATCCGGGGTTCACGGCAAAAGGTGGTACTGAAGGAATTGATGAAGGAAAAACTGCCCGCCACGGAGCAAAACCGGAAGAAAATCGGCTTTGACATCCCGGCACACGAATGGCTTCGAGGGCCGCTTCGTGGATTGCTCGAAGAGTCTTTGCAATTCGGGTTATCAGCGTACGGACAACTTTTCCGCCGCGAGGGCATCGAGCTGCTTAAGACGCGCCACTTTCAAAGGGAAATCAACGTTGGGTATCATTTATGGGGGCTGCTTATATTATTCTTGTGGATGAAAAGATGGCAGGTCAGGCTCTAGCTCGCTCCCAATAAATGAACGAACTCTTCCATCGCCGCTGGTTTCTGCTTTTACTCGTTTTCCTGTTGTCCTCGGCGATTTATCTCGGTTGTGTGCTCTCGCCTCCCTCGCTTATGGACGATGTAGATGCCGTGCAGGCACAAATCGCCAAGACGATGCTGACCAGCGGGGATTGGGTGACGGCACGGCTGGACGGCGTGCTCTACCTGGAAAAGGCTCCCTTAATTTATTGGCTGATGGCCACGTCCTATAAGATTTGTGGCGTGGCCGATTGGTCCGCCCGGCTTCCAGTGGCGCTCTCCTCGATCGGTCTGGCACTCCTGACAGCCTGTTTCGGCATGTGGGCGTTTGGGAAACGAGCCGGCTTTTATGCCGGATTGTGCCTGTCCACATGTGTGGGATTATTCCTGTTTACGCGCATCCAGATCCCGGATGTGATGCTCACATTCACGATCACGCTTGCGCTGTGGGCGTTCTTGCGCGCGTTGGATGAAGAGGAAACGCGGCCGCGCTTCTGGGCAGCCGTTCTTGCGGCGAGTCTGGGCACGGGGCTGCTGCTCAAGAGCCTGGTGGGCATCGTGTTTCCGGTCGCGGCGGCTTTGATTTATCTTCTCCTTACCAAGCAATTGTTTTCCCGTAGAAGCTGGCAAAGGTTATCTCCGGTGAGCGGTTCATTAATTGTGCTGCTGATCGCCGTCCCGTGGCATGTATTGGCTACCATTCGCAATCCGCCCTATTTTGCGTGGACCCTGAAGAGCGGACCTGGCCTGTATCACGGATTCTTATGGTTCTATTTCGTAAATGAGCAGCTTCTGCGGTTTCTGAATTTACGATATCCGCGCGACTACAATACAGTGCCACGCCTGTACTTCTGGCTATTTCACCTCCTTTGGCTTTTTCCCTGGAGCGTGTATCTGCCGGCGGTCACAAAGCTGTCTTATAAGCCCCTGGACCGCGCTGGGCGTACGAGACTTCTGGCGCTTTGCTGTGTGGGGTTCATTCTGATCTTCTTCACGTTTTCAACGACGCAGGAATATTACTCGATGCCATGTTATCCGGCCCTGGCTCTTCTGCTGGGATCAGCGATGGCGGCAGAAGGAACGTGGATCCACCGTGGTACACGCACTTTGGGAGGAATCGCCGCGCTCGCTGCGCTATCCACTATCGTCATTGCGATTGCCGTGCGCCACCTGCCCACACCGGGTGATATTTCCACGGCGCTATCGCGGCATCCTTCGGCATATACCCTATCGCTTGGACACATGCTGGATCTCACCTTCGATTCCTTTGCCTATCTTCGCTTGCCGTTGTGTTTGGCGGGGGTCGCTTTCTTGCTGGGAGCGGCGGGAAACCTTCGCTGGTCAGGCCTGCGCGCTTTCCTGGCGTCTGGACTCATGATGGTTCTCTTTTTCCACGCAGCCCGGCTGGCGCTGGTCGCGTTCGATCCTTACCTCTCATCGCGTCCACTCGCGAAAGCGTTCCTTGCGGCGCCCCCGGGAAAGCTGATCGTGGATCACCACTACTATCACTTCTCCTCGGTTATCTTTTATACGGGCCAAGACCCGTTACTTTTGAACGGCAAGTTCTTTAATTTGGAATATGGCGCGGCTGCTCCGGGAGCGCCGGCGGTTTTTCTTAGCGATTCGGAATTCAAAACTTTGTGGACCAGCGGGAACAGATATTATCTTGTGGCATCGCAGAAGGGGGCGGATCGCATCGAAAGTTTAGTGGGCAAGGAAAATTTTGAGACGGTCTCTACAAGCGGCGGCAAATTTCTGTTAACCAACGTAACCGCAAAGGATGCTTCCAGCACTTCGCTAACTGCTCCCAGCCAACCCGGCGCATCCAATCTCGTTTATTCGTCAATGGGTACCAATGCTCCCCACTAACCCCGCCCAGCAGTCTGCCGGCAATTCTCGTGGCGCGGCCCTGCGAAAGACGGCATTCCTAATTTTGCGCCTCAGCATTGGTGTGGCAATCCTTGCCTATCTTTCGCATTCGGGGCAGATCAAGTTTTCTTCCCTGATCCGGCTTTACCGTGCCTGGCCACTTTCACTGGCAGCCGTGGGATTCATGCTCGTGGACGTCTTTATGATGTCCATTCGATCGTCACTCTTGTTTCGCAATGCCCGGCTCTCTCTCTCTTTGGGCAATTCCATTCAATTGAACCTGATCGGCTTTCTTTTCTCGACATTTCTACCCGGAGCGGCAGGGGGAGATATCGCCAAACTTGTTTATGCAACACGGGAGAATCACGGCCGGCGTGCGGAGGTGGCCACCGTCCTGATATTGGACCGCCTCGTCGGGCTATTCTCGCTGGTTCTGCTCCCTCTCCTTTTCGCCCCCTTCTTTTCCGATCTCCTGCGCTCTGTTTCCCTGCTCCGGCGTCTTCTGTATTTGGATGCCCTGCTGGCTGGGTTTATGGTTGCCGGTACGGCACTGGTCATGTTTTTTGTGCCCGCACGGTCATGGGTTGCCTGGCTTTTGGGCAGATGGCCAGGAATCAAAAGCCTTGCTCTTCGCGTGTTGGACGCGATGGTCGCGCACGGCAAGGCGCGAAGCAGGTTGTTCCTCGCGCTCCTTCTCTCTCTGGTTGCAAATCTGGCGCTTATCGTTGTTACGGCACTTGGCCTGTATGCTGTAAGTCCCGCTTCTTTTTCGATGCGACTGGCATTGGTTGCGCCGATTGGCCATTTGGTGAATAGTTTACCTTTGACTCCGGGGGGCATTGGTGTTGGAGAGACGGCGTTTGATGCTTTATTCAGATTAGCGGGAATGAGCGGCGGAGCGGAAACTTTACTGTGTCTTCGGGTATGGAATGTCCCTGTGGGATTATTGGGCCTGGCGGTATACCTGCTCGGAATGGGCCGTATTGTGCATCCATTTGAGGGCGAGCCTGAGGGAGCAGGAACCAGGTATGTTGAAGTAGAATCGCCAAATTGATTGGGACAGAGCAAGTCGGTCGATTTCTGCAATGCAAGCAAGACCCTGTTCACAAATTTCTGGTGTTACAGGAGCTTTGCGTTGGATCACTGGAAGCAAAACCAAGGACCAAGTTTGCTTGAACCGTAAGAGCGGATAGAGACTGAAGTAAAGGGGAAGCCATGAAAGTAATTGTTCTCGGTGGGGATGGGTACTGTGGATGGGCGACTGCCCTTTATCTTTCCGCAAAAGGACACTCCGTAGCGATAGTGGATAATTTTATCCGCCGGCAGTGGGATCACGAACTCGGTGCCCAGACTCTTACCCCCATTCTTCCGCTCTGTGACCGCCTGCGAACCTGGCATCGGTTGACAGGCAGGGCCATTGATCTCTTTGTGGGAGATGTAATGGACTACGACTTTTTGGTCTCCACCATCAAGCAGATTGAGCCGGAGGCGATCATCCATTTTGCCGAACAGCGCTCGGCTCCTTATTCAATGATCGACCGCAAGCATGCCGTATTCACTCAAGTGAACAATGTCGTCGGCACATTGAATGTCCTGTTCGCGATTCGGGAGGTGCAGCCGGATTGTCACCTGATCAAGCTGGGCACGATGGGCGAATACGGAACGCCAAACATTGATATCGAAGAAGGCTACATCAACATCGAACACAACGGGCGACGCGACCTCTTGCCCTTCCCCAAACAGCCCGGTTCCTTCTATCACCTTTCCAAAGTGCACGACAGCCACAACATGATGTTTGCCTGCAAGATATGGGGAGTGCGCGCCACGGATCTGAACCAGGGTGTGGTCTATGGCACGGTGACCGACGAAATCGCGTTAGACGAAGCTCTGATCAATCGCCTGGATTACGACGAAGTGTTCGGCACGGTTCTGAATCGCTTTTGCGTCCAGGCGGCCATCGGTCAGCCTTTAACGGTTTATGGAAAAGGTGGCCAGACGCGCGGATTTTTGGATATCCGGGACACCGTTCGCTGTGTCGAACTGGCCTGCCTGAATCCCGCGGCCAAGGGCGAATGTCGTGTGTACAACCAGTTCACGGAACAGTTTACCGTTCTGGACCTCGCGAAAAAGGTGCAGGAAGCGGGAAAGGACCTTGGGTTGAAGGTGGAAATCGACCACATCCCGGATCCGCGTGTCGAGGCTGAGCAGCATTATTACAACGCGAAGCACTCGAAGTTGCTTGATCTGGGCCTGCAGCCGCACTTCCTCTCGGAATCTCTACTGGATTCACTGATGAATATTGCCATGAAGTATCGCAATCGCGTCGATACCACGATGATGCTGCCACAAGTGAATTGGCGCCAGCCACGCAATGAACGCCGGCTGCACACGGACATTGCCGCCGGCATGTCTGCCGGCGCGGGCCATGCAGGCGAGTCTCGCGTGGCATCCGATAAACGCGAGAAACGCTGAAAGAAACCTTGGACTGGCCGCAATCGCCGCAAATTTGGCTCTCGTTCTCTAGGAATCGCTCTTGGCAGAGTGACGCTCAGCAAAATTATCCGTCGCCGAAACGAATTGTCCGTGTCTGAGTTTGTACTCGGCGCCACGCCAACGTATGGTCGTTCGCGTAAAACTCACCAGCCAGATGCAAAACGCCAGTGCGTCCCAAAGTGGAATTAGCGGCATTTTCTTCCAAAGTCCTTGCTGTTTGAGCCCCCGGATTCCGATGAGCCACGTCATGGCTATGCGAAAGGCTACGTACAGACCCCAATAGGCCGCAGCAACGCCCAAGGTCGGGTGCACCAGGACGGCAAGGGTCGCCCATGGCAAACCCCAAGTGAAGAGCAGGCCAAAGTGTCCCCAGGGCCGCATGCTTCTCATCACGGTCATCCACCGCATACGCTTGGACAGCAGTTCGCCCATTCCCTGGAAATCAGGAACCGTTTCTACCGCATACCGTAACAGCCTGACCTCAACTCCTTGTTCGGCAATCAGGCGCCCAAAGAGGAGGTCATCTGCCGGGCGGTTTTCCAACACCTGAAAACCCCCGAAGCCCCGGATGCGCTGCTTCGTCGACACCATTGTTGGACCCAGGGCGAACTGAATTCCGTCGAGCTGCCATGCGACGAGCACTCCCGCATAAAAGTCGGAAAGCATCCCGATGGTCTGGAGTTTCTCGACGAAGGATCGTTCTCGCGGTGATACGTAGAAGCAGGTCACTGCGCCCACTTTGGGATCGCGCAACGGCGCAACCACTCGCCGCAAATAATCGGGCTCGACACGCACATCGGAGTCATTGATCACCAGGTACTCGTAGCGGGCTTCGCGCTCCATCAGCCGCAACTTCGCAACTTTGTCGTTGATAGCCGTGTGGCCCGCGCTGAAAAGCAGGCGGATTTGCCGCTCGGGGAAATCCCGCATCAATTGCTGGATTACAGGGACGCAGGGATCGCTTTGGTCTGTCGCGCAAAAAATCAGTTCGTACTCGGGATAGTCCTGGAGGCAGAAACTGGCAAAGTTTTCATAGGCAGCAGGGTCGAGCCCGCGAACTGGCTTGAGGTTGCTTATCGGAGGACTGAAATCGAGATTTTTGCCGGGGCAATTGCTGGACTGCCGGAAATAGCGGGTGGAGCTATAAATTGCCAGAATATAATAGATAAAGGGAATTGCGGCTATGAAAAGGACAGCGTACTCCAGAAGGTTTGCCGGCACGATACCCTATTCCCGAATCGAGTGCGGCAGGGGGAGCTCGACTCTCCGATTGCCACAACTTTCCAGTCATGATTATCGCATGTTGGATGCCCGCACAAGTGCGAGTGATACCTTCGGCAAGTGCCCGCGGATTCCAAGGATTTTCCATTTCGCCGATGCGCATTGCGCATGACTTTCTGTCGGTTTCTGCGGCGATGGCGTCCGTTGCAGCCTGTAGTTTGTTATTCTTGACTATCGTACAGTGTACACGCGTGAGCCATACTCGAAGACTCCAACTGAAAACGATCCCGATGATTCTGATCAGCATTACTTTGGGACCGCTTGGAAACGTTTTCCTGGGCAAGGGCATGAAGACCGTCGGGCCAGTCGTCTCCGGAAGAGTCCACGACATTATCCCAATCGTTTCGCGGGTGCTGGCCTCCGGCTATATCTGGTTGGGCATTTCCTGCTTGCTGGGATTTTTTATTGCCCACATGCTGTTGCTGACCTGGGCCGACTATAGTTATGTGCAGCCAGCTACGTCTCTGTCTTACCTGTCGATCTCCATCCTGAGTTATCTCCTTCTCGGCGAGAGGATTTCGCCATTGCGCTGGATCGGCGTCACGGTCATCTGTCTGGGAGTTTTGCTTGTGGGCCGTACGCCACCGAGCACGACAGGAGAGCCTCCTCGTGCGTGAGCTGATCCTGTTTTTTTTCATTGTAGTTGCGGGGACAGGAGGAGAGCTCTGCGTGAGCCGCGCGATGAAGGGCATCGGAGAAGTCCACGACTTTTCTCCCAAATCCATTCTGAATTTCGTGTTGCAATCGCTGCGCTTGCCGTGGATGTGGCTGGGCATCGGCCTGATGAGCTTGGGATTTTTCTCGCTTCTCGCGATTCTTTCGTTTCAGGAAGTGAGTTTTGTGGTGCCGGTGAGCGCCCTGAGCTATGCGGCAGGCGCCTTTGGGGCAAAAGCCTTTTTGGGCGAACGCATCAGCCAGAACCGTTGGATTGGAATCGCCATCGTCTGCCTGGGCGTCACTATTGTCTGGTGGAGCAGAAAGTAGCTGAAGGAATGGAGCGGCCTATGAGAATCGAACTCACGCCTGAACCTTGGCAAGGTTCCGTACTACCATTATACTAAGGCCGCTCGACTACTAATTTTATAGCACGCTCTCCCGCCAAATTCCAAGTCCCCACAGGCTTCTTCGTTCCCCGATGCGTGGCCCTCAGGAGACCTGGCTTACGCGGGCCGACTTGACAACCGGCGAGCGGCGCTGCCGTTCCGCAAACCGCGTTGCTTTTTCCTTGTCCGTGTATACCCGGCCAAATGTCTCGCCATCGGCGTAATTGACGGTTACCAGGTAGTGATGATGGCGGCGGCGCTTGTCTTTGCCAAACTCGGATTTTTCATCGCGAACGGATTTTCTCGGGAGCTTGGATGCTTGTTTTGACACAGGGAAATCCTCGGTCCTGCAATAATGTTGACCTTCACTATCGCAAGAAAAAACAGTTCGCGCAAGTAGTATGCAAGCAAGTAACCCGTACTTCATTGGTTGACTTAAGAGGACTGACTGTGGTGGACCAGTCGGTTATGCGACTAAATGGACCTTTGCAGTTCAACATTCTCTCTTTCTGCGCGCGCTCCCTCACGTGTCACCGCCATTTTGGCCGCTTCCCTCGATCGCTCTTTCGCGAGTCTTGCATGCACCTACCGCAATCCCTTTTCCATGCATCTAATTGAGGCGTATCCCAACAGGCGTCCTGCTGGAAGATCGTCCCCCGGCAGGGTTGTTTTTATGAAACATTTTGCCAGCTTTTACGTCTTAATGTTTGTAGGTCACAGTATGATGCTACGGCGGATGAAGGATAAGAAAATGTCGAATATTCACAAACTACCGCCCATTGTTGAAGACCTCCGGAGCCATGCTCCGGAACAATTGGCGGAACTCCGCCTGTTGCTCAACGCAGGGATTACCGGACGGCCCGATACGCGGCGGCCCGGATTCTATGAACTCGACGGGGACGAGAGCGTCTACTACGTTTTCCGCTATCCTACCGGCCACAAAGTGCTCCTGGTAGCGGCTTGGGAGCGCCAGTCTGATCCAGCCGCCGAAATGGCGGCTTGCTCCTGCCCGGCCGCATAATCGGCCTGTTTGTTTGGCCGGAAAATCCTGCCCCTTGAAACGCCGAGCTTGTGCTGAACCACGCCTACTTCTGGTCTTTATCCAACTTCAGCGCCACGGAGTTGATGCAATAGCGCAATCCGGTTGGATTTGGCCCATCCTCAAACACGTGCCCTAGGTGGGCCTCGCATTGGCTGCACTTCACTTCTGTG